>JAYTTH010000072.1:0-9394 GCA_043745515.1 Pseudobdellovibrionaceae bacterium
CTACTCCAAGAAAAATTGCATCAATCCGTATTGTCCGGAACTCACTTCAAGACTTTTCAGCTCTGGTGTGTAGTTCAACGTGTCTGCCGAACTATAACCCTCTAGCACGGAAACTAGATTTGCCAGTGGCATGCGGTTGTTATCTTTGTCCACAGCTGCCAAACGGACGACTTCTGGACGATTGTCTTTCGCGGACCAGCGCACGACCTGCATTTGTCTCCAAGATTTGATAACTCCAAGATAAGTTCCCATCTTAGGATCTTCAACCAGAACTTTGCTTAAGCTAGCATAGTTCAATGCCGATTCTGGCAAATGGTAGGTTTCTTGAACCAAAAATGCATTGGCGTCTGTTTTAACAAATTCCATAGTGGCAACGGTTGTTGAATAACGCTCGGTTGCCTGACTTACATAGCGAACTAAAGATTGGTTTTGACCAGATCCTAGTACCATAAAGTCATTTGTTCCCTTGCTCGAATCAATCATATCAACAAGTTCTAATTTTGTGCCGTCTTGGCTAAGCTTGAGCGATGTTAACGAATTAGTTGTATTCAAAACGTCTTGTTTAGCTTCTTTATTTTGATAAATGTCGTTTACCCACGAATCGCTAACAACCATACGTTGTCCATCAAACGATAATACTGCGCCAGGAATATTGATTGCTTTTCCGCACGTCGCTACTGTTTTATCGATAGTTAAAGAAATCAATTGATTACGATAAGATTGAAAATACGTTTTAAATTCGCTTTTAAGATCAACTGCTTTTTTGGTGAATAAAAATGTCTTGCCATCTAAAATTTTAATTTCAACCTGCATGTCCGCATCCATCTGACATTTATCAAAGGTGAACCCTTGAAGCACCACACTCTTATTTGCCATATTTAGCGCGCTTAGGAGTTTCATTTCTTTGCCCGAACTGATTAATATATCGCCGCTTGGTAGTTTCACCATATTAGCCTGGCTGTATCCATAATACCTAGGCACAAGGCTAGAGATACCTACCATCGGAACGTTTGAACTTCCAGAGGTTTCAGATGGTGTCCAGCTTTGAGTCGACACGGCCACCGATTTCAGTCCCGAGCCAATATGAACCCGGTGAATTTGATAACTAGTAGAATAAGATTTATTGGTCGTTAACGCCTGACTAGTTAATACAACTAACGATTGTGACGACAAATCGACAACGTGTTGAACATAAGTACCTGGAAGCGTAATTTCATCCGCTACTTTATTTTTCTCAACATCCACATTTGTTTTAGAAACCATACGAATCGAGGTCACTGGTTTTGCAGTACCTCCCCAATAGTTTGATTCACTAACGATCTGAACCCCTTGTCCCGCAATAACCGCATAGCCACGAATATTTCTAGCTAGTTCTAAAATATGGGCGGCAGACACCGTACCGTTCACCGACGCTTTATTCATTTTAGAAAAGGTCACAAGCGACGCGTCGGAAAAACTATTTACGCGATCGATTTCAGAATTGGTAAAAATTCGTTTAAGCCACGTGGATTCACCGGCAAGAAACGAACCTTCTTTTAAAGCGTGGCCTGATCCAGCAGCTTGAGCTAAATCAAATGATATCAACTGCCCGCCCTCTTGATAAGATGAAATACCCGCACTGGATTGTTGATAGCGAGAGCCTTCAAAAAGAATCTCGCCCTGACCGTCTCCGGTCATTTTAAATTCAATAAACTTATCTTGACCAGTGAAGTTAGCCCAGAATTGAGATTTATTTAAAACTAAAGATTCCACTTCAGCTGCTTGAGTGACTTTTGAATTCGAAGTCACTTCAAATAATTTTACCTGTGCAAATCGCTTGTTGTTTTCATTATTTTCAGCGGGAACAATCCAACCAAGTCCGATGATATAGTTATGCCCCTTGTAAGAAATAGGCTCTGCCCGAGATATCCAACCATCAAAAGACAGTCGTTTTAAAAACTTAACACCAGTTTCCGGCGAAGAAATATCGAATACATCCAACGGATCCACTTGATTAGCAGGAACCCAAAATGCATAGAGTAATCCGTTTTGAACACGCACATCTTGTAAATTAGCGCTTAAGCCAGTGGTGTCACCGGTTGTAACTACACTGTCAGGAGCTAATTTCTTAAGTTCCGTGTCAGTTTTAATAAATCGACCCTGCATGCCCCAAGTGGAATCATTCATCCATTTTTTACGGGCCTCGTCTTTGTCTGCGCCTTGGTCTATTGCCAGCTTTACTTGTTTTTCAATATAAAGACGTCGCAATTGCGCTTCGTCTTCTGAAACAAGTTCAGAATCGGCCACAGGAAATTTAAATGTTTCAACGGCAATTCGAGATATTTGATTATTTGCATTGTTCGCTACTGGAGCTGAAATGCGGTAATTACTGACAGCGATCAAAGTGTTATTCTTAATTTGCATTTGCTGCGGGCGCTGAATAGACCCTTTCACTGATACACTCATAACATTGGTAATTTTACCATGATCATCAGAAATATCCACAACTTGCACCATGCTCTGATTATCCCACCAGCCCCAACCATTTTGGCTAAGGTGCGCGACTAAATAATATTTATAGCTGTTGTTTTCAGGCACCGTTACCACTCGCAAATTATTTCCATAAACGGCTGGCAAGGACAAAGTCACCTGCTCTATTTGATTTACTTTAGAGCCACTAAGATCATAAGACGTAACAATCCCAGTCTGATCTTTCTGTGGACCATAGCTGTATGAATTACTATTTGGTCGCAAGGTCGACACTACATACAAAACCTGACCAACCACACGTGAATCGGCAATTTCGCCCTTTACATCCAGTTGATCAACAATCTTTGGAGCGTCTGCAGAAGAAACATCGTACACTAAAATACGACTTTGATTTTCATTGTAAATAGAACCTTGTGAACTAAACCAAACCCGTTCCAACACAAATAATCGATCTTTATTTGGATCTAAGTACATATCTGACGGATAATTCCCAGTAGGTTCTGCTCGACCAAGCAATTCTGGAGATTCTTCACCCTTGGCAAAAGAAACCACTTGAAGACCGCGGTAATTATTTAGCAAATAAAGAAGTTTACTTCCGGGTTTTCCAACTTTGAAAACATCCGCTTCTTGTTCTGCACGAGGAGCCCCACCACCTGCCGGAGAAGCTGCCGCCATCATAGGCATCGGGCCACCCCGATATCCATAGCTTGCTTGAGTCGTCAAAAACGAAGTCTGCCCACGAAACCGAGTTAAATCAGCTCGTAAAGGCGTCGTCCCTGCTTTTGGCGGCGACAACAAAGAAGCTGAATCATCAAGCCCCAAAGATTTCGAATTATTTTGATTACACCCAGCCAATACAAATACGGCAACAAAACCCACTAATTGAGTCAAAACTGATCTCATGAAAAAATCTCCTAAATTGATCTTAGACGACTGTCTAAGTTAATAATTTAGAGTGGTGTACCATCACAATCATCGTAATTGAAAATCAAAAAATTTTGAGCGTAATAATTTCAAGCAATGGCAAGCCCCTGTTAATGAAAACGGTCCAAACATCAATAAATTGGGCACTGGGGCTTGTAAGGATCCACTCCCCATCTTTGGGCCATTGTGGCATTGGGATCCGATACGAGCGCACTTGACTCTAGGGCCTCATAAATATCGGCTAAAGACAAAACCGGTTTGCGAGGCAAACTGGTTTCGATAGTACAGTCAGAATCAGGAATCTCGCGTAAAAAGGAAGAAAGCAGAATTTTTTTAGCTTCCGTTGTCGTATTTTGCCATTCTGGTTCGTGGGTCATTTTTTTATACTCGACAAAATAGTTTTTCAATTTTTTATCTCGAATATACGTGCTGTAATCATCAAATTCAGCAGGACCAAAACATTGGTTGTTTCTAGCAAAATGTTTTACGTAGGCGTCAGCAACCAATACCGCTCTTTCGCGTGAAAAAAAACAAAGATTACCTTTAATACGTTTTATGCGCCTTTCAAACGGCTCAGTTTTTAAAGCCAATTTTTTAATCATAAGTTTTTGAAATTCAATAAAATCGCCATTGGATTTTTTAGATAACTCAAACTGCTCGCTAGAATTTAAATCATCGATTTTTCTAAAAGACCTATAACCATCACTCTTTTTTTGAAATTCTTGAGGCAAGTAGAACGGAAAACCATAATGATTAAAAAGAATTCGATCGTCTTTAGGTACCGTAGAACTTAAAGTGTTGGGAATTCCAAACTCATCAAGGCCGGTAATTTGATAAGAATGGATTCCAGGGCTAAGATAAATGGTTCCGGGTATTAAGTATTCTCGCGAGATTGGAATAGGAAAGGTGTCCTTACTTAGAGTGTAGGTGCTAGTCAAATCATACATCGAGTTTAAAAACGCACGAAAGCGACCAAGAGGATCGGTGATTTTATCAAATTGCGACGTATTTTGATTTACGATCGTTCCGTCAAAACGATGAAACGAAAACGGCAAGCGTTTGAGATAAGCAAAATAGGCTCGCATGGTGTATGTGGCATCAGCGCAATCTGTCTTTAGCCCGACCAAATCACTATCTGGATTTTTAAAAATGTCGTTTGTCCATTTCTCGCTGACCCAATTTGAGTATTGTTTCTCGATTTCGTCAGTCCATTTTTCGGTGACAGTCCAAACAGAGGCATTCAAATTAAAAGCTAAAAAAATTAGAAATCCGAAAACTTTCATTTTGAAAACTCGGGATTAAATCGTGTTTGGTATACTTTCTGGCCAAAACTGCTCTGGCAAATGTAAAACCGGGCAATAAAATCCTGGTCAATTACTAAAAAAGCGCTCTCAGTCCCAACTGGACAGCTCGAGGCAAAGTTTTGTCTAGCCGTTTCATATTTTTCATCGGACTGAGTGTCATCAAAAAGATTCGCTATAGCATTTTCGTCAATGACTTTTAAATTCTCGGTCCGAACCTTTCTAAATACCGAGGCCATATCCAATTCACCAGGTTGAAGAATAAATAGCTTAGAAAAATCTCGATACAAGGCAAAGATATTCAAATTTCTAGAAGTTACGCACGACTCGCAGGAATCTAAACTCAATAAACAGGTCGAAGCCGAACACAGATCTTGGCAGGTCTGAAGTGCAGAACCTTGGCAGGACACAAAATAGCCCATATTCAATTCCCCATTTTCGGTATAGGCTTTTTTGAACAACTTGGTAGAACCCCAAACAAGCTCAGTGTCCATTTTTAACGCCATCGCCACTTGAGAAAATACCAAAAAAAGGAAGAATATTAATTTCATAGAGCCCGCCGCGCGCAGGCTGGAGGCGATTTGGAAATTAAAACAGAATCAGGCTTTTTACCTTGGCTGCAATTAATAGGAATTCTAGTCTCGCGATCACAGCCCTCTAATTTCACCCAGGCGTCTGTGTAAACGCCTTCAGCAAAACCACTTTCGTTACCTTTTGAATTCCAAAGGCTTCCATCTTTTACCTTTACAGACCAAGATTTTTCAACTTGAGCGATCGTGTACGAAAGACAAATATTTTCCATACACTTTGCTCCGTTGACTAGCTCGTACATGCACGAATCTGGAATCGAATTGTATTTCAAATACGTTTCTTTTACAAATTCTGGATTTATGTCAAATTCAATTGGCTGTGAAATCGGATTTTCACTTTCTTTAAAGTAGGTTACCAAAGCTGAAATGAATCGAATTCCAAATCGAAAAACACTGTAATGGCTAGCTGCCGATGCCACGGCCACTTCTTCAAAATTTATTTGGCACGCCCCACAAGCAGATAAACTATTGCTGCGATTTATCGTTAAATTAAGATTATCAGAAACCATTTGGCCATCAGTAGTTTGAATACAGCCTTGAAAAGAAATTCCTTTAAATAACAAGGCAGTGTTTGGGTTTTTAATTCGGCTGGAATCAGAAATGTTAATATAGCAAGGCGCTTTCGCTAAAGGACCCAAATCTAAAAAAAGTGTCGTTCGGGTCGTTTTATCATCAAACAATGGATCGAATCGAATTTTCCCATTTTCATAGAGCTGGCTAAAACTAACTAGTTTTTTAGTATCAAAATCCAAATCCAGATAAATAGGCAGCATAGAAACCCCAGATATAACAGAGCTGATTAAATCTGAAATCAAATTTCGTTTCCTTAACTGACTTTGCTCCCAAGGGTCAAACAGGCCACAAGCCACATCAGCCCCTAAATGGCGTTCACCCAACACTTCATTGGCCAAAGAATTTCCAGTGACTCCGTGATACAAGGCTACATGGTAAATAGTAACCAGGCCCTCGACAATATCTCGGGTGCAATCTGTAATTGTGGCGCAAACGACTTCGTCTTTAATGCGAACATAAGCATGGTTTAGATTCATATTACTTTCAGAAGCCAATGTGGTCCGAGCCGACAATTCTATTGGCAGTGTGTATTGGGTAATCGTCTGAAACCATTTTCTGCTAGGAACTATTTTATCTAAATCCTGTGGATTAGAAGAAAGCATTTTTATCTTCAACGTTCGCTCTAACGATTCACATGCGGGCTTCAGTGCTTCAAGGTATTGCATACCTATAAAGAATAGGTCTTCTGGCCGTTTGCTCAGTATCGGCAGATCATTTAAAGCTCCGACTTTATTCTGCGAAATGGAAAGTTCTTTTGCAAACGGACTCATATCGGTCCTAATTAATTTATTAACTTCCGCGCACAAAGTGTACATCTCAGAAGGTGCTTCCGGGGCCATCAACAGTGGCGAGATATCTGACACTAGGGCTGCAGTCGACTTTTGATTGAATATTAAACTTAAATTTCTAACCGATTTATACAATTGAAAGCTAGACTGATGCCTCATTTTCATTAATGACAACATATCTGATCGAATATCGATCGCAGGCGAGTTATTCTGATTTTGCCCTTCCATTCGAGAATCAAAACCACTCATTTGCTTTTTCATGACTTCATTAGCCATTAACAAAGAATCTGAAAAACCACCTTTTTTGATAGTGCTTTTTAATTGCGAGATATTTAGAAAATCCGTATTACACTCTGGCCGACTCAATGAATAGCACCCATCGGCCATTAGGGTAAGCACTTCGTCGACGGCAAAACTTCGAATAATTTCTTGATCTTTCAAAGCAGGATGGTTCCATTTTTGTCCCCAAAAAAGACTTAAATAAATTTTAAACGAGCGCCAAAATTCAAATCCCGTTTTATCCCAGTCACTTTGATTAGCTAAATCAAATTTTAAAACTAATTCTGAATTGTTTTTGGTGTCGCCTGAAAATATTTTTTCGCAAGAATCGATGAAACTAGATTTGTCTAAAAAAGCGACGGCCAAATCTTCAAGATCAGTCCTTGATGGTGGTTTTGTAGAATAAAATAGTGGCAACGATTTTTTAATCCAAGCGCACTGAACAAGATTTTTCTGCGGTTTGGACAAATCGATTAAACTATTTAAGTTTTCTTGAACCAGTGTTTTGTATTCTGGACAAGTTAGCGAGGACCCACATGTTTTTAAAATATCTTCAGAAATTATCGGCAACTCTTTGGCAAGCATTTTAGACAAGATTTGTTTGGCTAAGAAAAAACTTCGCGCATGCAGTTGCTGCCATGTTTTGTTTACCAGTTCAACTTTATCAAGGCCTGTGCCCCGGGTCCATTTGGTGGCGGCCCTGCCGGGTCCAAAGCCATCTACAAAGAGATAAATACTTTTTGCTGGCAATGTCGACTGCCTTGCACACAAGTTAGGACTTGAAAAATGAAACGAATCCTCTGCAAATAGAAAAATAGGAACGAGAATGAAAATTAAAACTGATTTCACGCTCCCTCCTTTCTGTTTGAGAGATCAATTAAAAATTTTAAGGATTGGATCGCTGTCCACAATTGGACTGAGACGGCTTAATTGTTGCCAAAACACTCAATGCTGTTTTTACAGCGTCCGGAGTTGGCATATCTTCACCTTTTTTCCATGCTGCAAAAACCCGCGATACGTATTCATTGGAAGACATCAATCGCTGATATTCTTCAATCAGAACAAAAGTGGCTTCAGGCACATACCGAGTACAACGAAAGTTAGAATAAACTCCCGTTATCGCGATTCCGCTGTATTTATTAGAGCTATTGGAACCATAAATATTAATCCCACTGCTGCTACCAGACGAATAATTAGGACCTTCGCCAAAAGACACTGTCAATTTAATTTCAAAGCCCTTGCCTTCATCCACAAAAAAAGCACAGCCAATTTTAGGGTCACATTTCATTTTAACGCCTTCAATTATTTTTTGCTCGATTTTAGCAATCGTCCCCAAAGTGGTCGGCTGGGCCTGACTTTCATTTAAAGTATCCGTTCCCAAGGCTTCGATCCCAGTCTGAGCAAAGGCGCTGAATGATAGTAATAAAATAAAAAATGCTTTCATAAATATCTCCTAATTATAAACATTTTACGCGGCTCATTTCATTGATGTCCGACATATTAATTTGATTCTTAAAATTTCGTTTCATTAATTTTACCGGCTTGAATTTGATTCCTATTTCTGATTCTTCTACCAAAAATGAAACTCGAATTTCAGGCATAGATTCCATTTCGTCAAAACGTCGGCATTCTCCTTTTAGACAATACGAGCTATATTGAACGGGATTTAATGGAGTCATCGCAAACGTAGCGACTTTTGGATCGCTCCAGGATTGATCTAATTCCGGAATCGCTTTTAATTCGCCTATGCCACCGATAGGTTTAATTTCTGGAATTTTATCATCTTTAGTGCTCACCGTGGATTTATTTTCTCGAATAGGATTCTTTTTTTGGTATTTCTTAAGCTCTTCACTATAAAAATCTACAAATTTCTGTGGACCTCTGTTTGGAAAGGACATCTCTGTTTTTAAAACCAATATGTCTCCGACTTGAATTCCTAAGGCGCTTTCGTTTAGTGGAAACGATTCAAACGATGATCCAAAATTAAAAGTCTCTGATAGGCCGTCCATACCCATCCATTTGGGCGGCAGATAGGCCCCAGAAAGCCAATGGCTCAGTTGAATCGGCGATCCGTATTTTCCGTCTTTTACTAAAAACAGTGTGTGATTTAGTACAAAAGGACCTTTTTGAATAGAATTGTTTTGAACCAGATACTCGGATTTCCCTCGCAGCTGAGTGTATTTTGATCCAAACAATGAAAGACTCATAAAATCAAAATCAATTTCATATTTGCCAGATTTTTTTATGGTAAAAAGCCTGTCACCCATCTTATAGCGAGGGTCCTCATCCAATCCATTTTCAAACACGATTTCTAATTTTTTTTCCAAAAGAACATCAGGCTGCAAAAAGCTATTTTTAGCCCGCGATACTTCAGCAGTCCTCAGTCGTATATTGATATCGCTTTTATTTTCCAAGTTCGATTGGCAAGAATTCAATATAACCCAATCGATTTTTAAATTCATAATGCCTG
>JAYTTH010000073.1:0-2546 GCA_043745515.1 Pseudobdellovibrionaceae bacterium
AAATGAATTTCGAGATTGGTATGAATTTGCATTTTCAGCTATTTTTATCCAAGTATCTTGGAAGATATCTTGAGCTTTCATACTGTCTCCTGTTAGGTAAACACAAAATCCGAATAGAGCGGGCTTGTGTTTTTTGTACATGGACTCGAATGCTTTCGAGTCCCCTTTAGCCACTTTTTGCAATAATTCGTAATCTTCATCAATTTTTAAATTCATTATTCACAGTAGCTCAACTCAATTTTTGATGTTTGTCCATTTTCTTCTAGAGATGCAACACCGCACTCGTCCGCAGAGAATGTTACAGTCGCTGTCCCAGTTTTCGATCCGCTATGAGTGATGCTCAATGTGCCCGATGTTGGGTGGCAACAAGTCGTTGACCATTGCAAATTTGTCGCTGTAATTACCGATGTAAATTTAGCAATATTATGGTTGATTTCAATCTGACCATTCGAAACTTTACGAAGGGCCCGAGTCAATCCTCCAGTTACCTGCAGTGAGGTCAAAGATTTAACAGACACGTTGAACAGCTCTCGACCGTTTTTTGCCATTTTCACATGTTTGCCAAGAATATCCAAATTGAAGCCTGCTGCTGTTTTGGTTACCCTTGAACCGCCACCGTATGCTACCGATGCTCGATAATCTTGAGCCGAGTCACTTGAATTGGTGACAGTGCCGCCGCGAGGGCCGGTAATTGTTGTGCTGTAAGTGCGAACAACTGAATCGCCATCAGTCGATATTGAACACGATGCGTTTGAATAGGATAGTTTTACAGACCCATCCATTTGCCTAAGTGAATTGGGAGTGGAACAGTTGGTATAAATTATTTCTCGTATTCCCGCTGTGCAGGTTTGCAAAAAAGCTCTTGAGCAACCAGCCGCATAAGCTTTGTCTATTAATATTGTCTGCCAAATCGACTTTACTTTTTCAGATCGAAAAGCAAAGCTAGCATTCGATTGTTCATCAAGAGAGCCCGACACAATAGAGACACCCGATTCAACAACGGCTTCAGTATCGTTTACGCTTGTTGCATCTGAATCAGATGATTTTTTAGCGCATCCTTGAGTGATTGCCACGATAACCCCTATGGTTATTAACTTATTTAATTTCATATAAACTCCTTTTAATGGGTTTAGAGGTAGTACAATCGAAACAGCCAAAAGTTACAGGTTATTTGACCCGTTCGTGTATATCAAAAATAGTCACAGTCTCAGTCTGAGACATTTTAAATCGTTTCTATTAGGTTTGTTTTGGCATAGTTCCTGTACCTCTTTCATTCGAGACACAACGTGAAAGAGGTTTTTATGTGGCGTTATATAGTTTTAACATTGTCGACTTTAGGACTCACTTTGATCCTGATTTCGTGTGGTGAAAATAAGTCAACGAATACAGCGGTTACAAATCCGTACCAGGACAACAATGGGTGCCCGGCAGGAACCTATTATTCGAATGGCTTTTGCTACAATCAAAACGGTACACAATGGAATGGCTATCAAAATGGCTATGTAAGTAGTCTTAATTTTGTAAGCGATAATTTTAAATACAAAAACTTTACAGTTTCAAATTTTGCTGCTTATGGAGATTTTATTAAAAAAGCAATGGGAACCTGTGATCAAGCTCATTCTAGCGGCGGAGTATACAGTTGTGATAGCTGGGCCCAGGGCGATTTCCAACTGAATATCCAAGTTCCGACGGCAAAATCAACCACTTTGCGAGCGACCTTTGCCGCTTATCCTAAAACTAGCAGCTACTATTGGTATGGGTATTCCCTGCCGTCTGCTTCTGACTTTTTCTACGGCATGTTTGGATTCCCAGTCTACGTGGCACAAACGGTCGTAAAAAATCCACTTCCTTTAGATATGACAGTTTCAATAATTAATGACTCGAAAGGGTTTGAAGCGCGTTCTTATGGAGACCAGTGGACCACCGCCAATCGAAGTTTGATTCAAGTACAAATTTTTAATGGAAAACTTGACCAGACAGCTTTTGACTATCAGTTGTCTTTTGAAGGCAAAACGTTTGCTTCGGGTCGATTGCAGAAATACTAATTGTCATTGGCTCGGATTCACTAGATAAATTAGGCATGCAACCATTGATTGTTTCCTGCCCAGCCTGCGGAAAAAAAATCGAATACTCATTGCAAAACAAGCATAGACCTTTCTGTTCGGAACGTTGCCAACTCATCGATTTAGGCGAATGGGCGTCCGAATCTTATAAAATTCCTGTTAAGAATGTTGAATTTGATACGTCCGCGGACGACGAGCCTGGTGACGATATCCCTGAAAGTGAAGACGGGTAAGGCATCCAGGAAGTTTAAAAAAAAATAATTACTTCAAAAAAAAATATTGACCTGGGTTGAAATATGCATTCTGATTGCTTTATAACAAACGATTACTAAAGTAGTGATCGTAAATAATTCATAAGGAGTGTGATATGAATAAAGCGCAACTGATCGAAAAGATCGCAATGGAAACAAAAGTGTCTAAAGCTCAAGCTGAGATGCTACTTGATTGCACAATCGACACCATCAAAAAAGCTGTTAAAAAAGG
>JAYTTH010000074.1:0-9379 GCA_043745515.1 Pseudobdellovibrionaceae bacterium
GGGAGATCGGACAATGGCTTCAAAAACAAAAAAAACAGAAAATATCAGAAAGAAAAAATTAGTAAGAAAAGGCGTAAAAAGAAAAGCCAAATTAAGAAATCAAGGCACATCTAAGTCAGACAAAGAACTTTTCGGCTAGTCAATTCGACTGTATTGGTACTGAAATTTTAAAAATTAGAAAATCTAGATCGGCTCTGCTAATCTAGATTTTTTTACTGCGTGAATCCGTTTGAAAGTTTTTTAATTAACCCACTACTTTCTAGTTTCTAACTGACAAAAGCCATAACTCTCGACAGGTTTCGCCGTCGGAATCTGTTTATCCCAGGATTTAACCACGATATCGAGTTGATTTCTATTATTTGCACTGGCCGCTGAATCGCTTCTAGGTTTAAATCGAACTTCAAAACTCCAGTCTTGATTTCTCTTTGGATTATTTGCTTTACTTCCGATAATCACAGTCGTTCCATCAAATACAGATTGAACAGTAATGTTCGCAACAAATCCCATCGTCTGGGTCAACATCAGGCTATCACTCAAGGTTCGGAAATAAAACTTTACCCCGGGCGCTGCATTTTGGGAATCATCCGCAAAAAAGAATTCATAAATAGGACTTCGACTATCGCCGCCGCCGGCGCCGCACCATCCATAATGATAGGCGTTCATAACCGCTCCGAATTTTGGCGCCAAAACCGCGGGCGAAAAGAAATCCGCAACAAGCTTTCGTGCCTCATCAGAATTGATAGCGCCGGACTGTCTGGCACTATAATAAATAACTTCATGTAAGACCAATGCCGCTTGATTTTGACCATCTAACTGGTTCCAAAGTGTTGGATCAATATAGATGTGCCCATCAACAGCCCAGACCGCAATCTGAACAATATGACATTCTTTGGGCAACAACGGTATCGTTGCATCTTGCGTAGGCGCTAGACTTTGCCCCTTAGGAAGAAATACCACTTTTCCATTGAAAATCTTTTCAACTTCAGTATCCATTTGCTCTGGTGAAATCTGGTCTTTGGTTTCGCCAGGTTCAGAAAAATAGTCTCTTACCTTCTCGGCGACACTGATCAGGTTCTGACCCAACGATCCTGATGACGGCGACAGCTTTCTGCCGATCAAACGAGCTTCATACAAATCAAGTATTTGAATTTGACCCTCACAATCGACACCTTTGCCGCCTCCACCGTTGCTAGTTCCCTCACTTTTAACTTGGACTAGATTCGGGTCTGACGACGGATCGCTACTGTTATTCTTAGAACATGAAACCGTGCAAAAAAATAAACCCCCAAATATACATAAGCATGCGAACGCCAAATAGCTGCGTAAAACCATTTTTGTTATCATAAATTTACTCCTAAGAACTTGTTAAATACGAATATTTTCTTACTCCGCTTCATGCACATGGTCCTTAAAATTATATACCTTGCCTAGATTAAAATACTAAATTACTAAACCCTAACTTTATAATTTACTAAATTTCGTCGTTCATTGCGCTGGAAAGCTCTTTTAGCGAAACGAGAGGCCATCTTGGAAACAATATTCGACTATGACAGTTATCGGACCTACCTTAAGAAACGACTCGGTGATGGTCAACGATTAGGAATAAAAAAACTAGCGGCCAACGCACTGGGGGTCCACACAACCCTAATCTCTCAGATTTTAAGCGGAAAATGCGAAATTTCTCTCGAGCAAACTGAAAACATGAATTTATTTTTAGGGCACTCTGAAGACGAAGCCGACTTCTTTCTCTTGCAAGTTCTGAAAGAACGCGCGGGAACCGCGTCCTTGCGAAGGAGGCTCGAGAAACAAATAGATATTCAAAAAGCAAAACGACTTAATCTTTCTATGCGAGTTAAAGATCGTTCAGAAATTACCGAGTCCGAAAAAGAAAAATTTTACTCCAACTCTCTATATGCAGCCATTCATGTTCTAACATCGATTCCTGGTTTTCAAAGCAAAAAAGAACTCGCGAACTCACTCAATATCGCCAGTTCAAAAGTTTCGGAGGCAGTCGATTTTCTTGTTGGTTTGGGTGTCGTCACAGAAACGAAGGGCCATCTTAGCCCAGGTCAACAGCATATACATTTGGGCTCAGACTCAAAACACATCTATCGTCATCACCTAAACTGGAGATTAAAGGCCATTGAACGAATCAGTGAGCAGGCAGATCGCGATCTACATTACTCGGTTATTTTTAGTTTAAGCGAAGATGACGTTAAAAAAATCAAAGAAATTATCTTATCTACGGTCGGCGAAGTTTCAAAAGTGGTTAATAAGTCAAAAGAGGAAACTGCTTATGTATTTTGTTTTGATTTCTTCGAGTTGCCCCAACTAGTCAAGAACAATTAAGTCTTCTTCAGCTCTTTACGATTGGGAATCATAAGCAGAGAAAAAATTTTGATAGAGTAGGATTTTCTGAGTGAACGGCGTAGGCCAAATTATCGATAATAATTTCAATAGAACTAAAAATGCAAATTTTATTCAAGACATTGAATGGAAGGTTTAGTATCAATCCTGTATGCAAAATCGGTATAACTTAATTCTATCATTTGTATTATTATTGGTCTTGAATATGGCTTGTCAAAAAAATCACAAAGCTCCACGTCCTCTTGATGTGACTCAAAAAATTTTGACCGATAGAGCTGGCGAATACCAAAACATTAACGGCTATTCAATTAAGTTTGGATCCGACAAAAAGCTAATATTGACAAAAAAATTTATTTCGAAACAATTATACAATTTAGGGGCAGATCCATCTACAAAGGACAGTGAAACAAAAGATTTTTACTGCATGAATTCAATGGAACTCGATATCATTTTGGTTAAAGAGTATACTTTAAGCGGTCTCATTGAAATTTACCCCAACTATAAATGGGTAACACAGCTTGATCCAAATAAGCCGGTGTATATTTTAGAAGGAACATACGTAAGCAATAACTCGAAAATTTTTGAAGACGCTCATTTCTCTGTTCTTTCTAAAGCTGAACCAGGTCGAGCGGAATCTTGCCTTAGTGAAGACAACAGCGCAACATCATCGGGCTCACCTTATTTGGTTCAATATACGGACACCAACTCATTACTCTTTCTTTCTATGTTCCAAAATTCTGATTATAGCAAATTTGAACCATTTTATAAATTTTATAAAACGCTTGAGGACCCGGCGTATTCAAGCGACGATTTTTTAAAAATGTTTTCAAGCTTTTCACATCAAGAGATCACTATTCAATTTGGAAAGTATAGCAGATCCGGGGACCTTGCGCACAATAAGGAGTCTAAACTAGTCATTATTGATGTTCCTTCAATCCCTGCACGCGCGGCAATACCTGAACTTTGTGGTTTTCATTTCGTAGTTGAATGGTCTCGGATGTGCAAAAAAAATATCAATTCATTTTCTTTAATGGTTCTGAAATCATTTTATTTTCTTTACGTTAGCGACCCCTATTTCAATTTTATAGATCCTAAAGTCGTCAAAATTGATTTTGCAGACTCTGGTCCTCACTCCCAGATCTGCATTGCAGAACTTAATGAAATCAAGAAAATAGAGCGGCAGCCTTCTGAATTTCTGTTCGCATTTCTGCACTCAAGTGATAAAGGCACTTTTTTTGTCTTTTCGCCTAAAAATTTAATTATGAATATTCAAGCAGATTATTTTTTTCCCTATGAAAATAAATAGGCGTTCGTGAAAAAATATATATTGCTGGTAGTACTACTTACATTTACCACAGCCCCCCTTTCATGGGGAATTGAGGTCTACCGAGTTTACAACCAGGATTGCAGCCAATCAACAGGTCTGATCATAGACGTGGATGAGGAAACACTCAAAATCATCAACTTGAATGGAGAAATTAAGTCAATTTCAAAAACGAATATCAAAAGCATACTTGTCTATAAAATCATCACTAACCCTTTAAAAGAAATTATTCTCACTGATCAAAATGATAGCTATCTTAAGGATGTTTATTTCATCAAGTCTGAAGAAAAACCTCTGACGGGTTTTTTAATTCAAAAATTAGAAAATCTAGTTTTCATTTTTGATATTACTGGCAAATACCACGTAATCGATCTTGCCCAGCTGGGCAAGATCGTGAATCACCCTAATAAAAGTATATCAATCAGTTTTCCTTACTTTAAAAATACGGTGTTCAGCTCGGGAGACTATGTTTTTTGTATACACTCAGGTCCGGGGGGCGCGGACGGAATATTTCCTTCGCGCCTATTGGTTGATAAAATTAAAATCGAAGATTTTTTAAGTACCCTAGAGGACGGATTTCACCAGTTAAAAACATTTGAAGAACGAACTTTTTACTACCAAAGGCCATTTTTATTTCAGAAACGATCACGATTGGGATTTGTCAGCCAAGTTTCGGTCGAACAGCCGTTCAATAATTTTCCTTTTTACGTTCGCTGGGCCACAGGTGAACCTTATAGGGTTCAAACTCAAACATCACTGGGCGGTGACCGAAATTTTCTATCTCCATCCTATGAAAACCCCTTCTTAGTTGGATCCGAAGTGAAGAATCACTTCTTTCATGCGTCTTTCTTGGGTAACTTACTAGCATTGCCTGCCGGCAATGAGTTTTATACCTATCTGACATTCGATCCCAACATAAAAGAACGCAGTTTCTTTTCATCGAATTTGAATTATATGGCGTTGATTGGATTTGATTGGCGGCAGTTTTCTTTTTCCTTTGGAAATTACTACCCGCTGTATTTAATTAAATACAAAAATACGTTTTTCCGTGAAATTTTATCTAGTTCGGTGACTCCTGTATTTAGACTGCGCTATATCACACAGGATATGAAAGTGTCTTTTCTGTTTAGTCAGAACAAACAGAGCATCAGCAAACCCGACGACAAACACTTCAGTGAAGCCGCTGATACTTCTAGTGAAAATCTGCTAGAGTATTTTAATTTTAACTCGCTACTTTTCAAAAGTGAAATTGAATACGACTGGGACAGTAAACTCAGCGTGGGCGGCGGCCTAAGCTGGCTTAGCGGCGACTACCAGGAACTAACGTTGCAAGGACGTTTAAATCAAAATCAATCTCAAAATACAATTTCATACCTTTTCGTTCAATACAATTTGAGCCGCTACTTTTCGGTCAAAGGTCAACTTACAAATTATGACTTAAAACACGAATTTACTTTTTCCCAAGTTAGTATTTCAGATGACATTAAAAAATTGAATGTGGGAGGGATTCTTGAATTTATTTTCTAAAAATCTTTCCGTATTTTTAATTATACTATTTTGGTCGCTTTATAGCTCGGCTATCACGATTTACAGTCTCCACACCACGGAGTGCGAGCGCGAATTGGGCTTTATTATAGACGTGCGACCATTTGAAGTCATTTTGCTTACTCTAGATGGTAAAGTTCAAACTGTCAGAAACTATGAAATTATTTATATGAGTTCTTACAGTGTGAATCAAATTCCCATAAAAGAAAAAATTAATATTCAAGGCATCAACGGTTATGAGTTCTATACGCGAATTGGAAACACTCCTGTTTCTTTGACCAAAGGGTTCCCGATTGATTTTACCCATGAAAAAATATCAATCATAAATTACGAAGGTGTCGAAACGATATTAGAAAAAAATAAAATTTGGTCGATCGAGAGATTTACTGATCATACTGTTGATTTCAAATACTCCAGCAGTAATTCAATAACCTTTGATATGCCGCAAATTTTTCGTGATTGTCAGCGCAATGATAACTTTCCCAGCGGTTTTAGAAAGACTGTAGACTTGTATCCTTTGCAGACGCTGAGTGATCCCCTATCTATCAAACGCGAGCTAGATCGCCTACGTCAGGGTTATCAACAAATCGAAGACATGAACCAAGAACAGCAATTTTACGGCGAGCCACAGTATTTCAAAAATATTTCAATCTTGGGAACTTGGGGTAATTTACAAAGCCGTTATGGATCTTCAGCCTATAGAACAAACCAATTTCTGCCTACACTGATTAACTCAACGTCAGATGGCCCATTTGATTTTCAGCAAAGAACTGTGACCGGGGTTGCTCCCAATTATCGAGGATCTCATGATGAGCCACAGGCACAGCTATCTTACGATTTGAAGTCCAGCTACTTTCATTTATTTTTAATGTTTGATCCCAATCTTATGCTGGTAGGGCAAAACTATGACTGGACACAGTTAGATTTCAAGTCACCTGACGTGCGAGTCACCGACAAAACTCTTTTTGAATTTGGGTTTGATTATTCCGTCATCAGCGTACAGTTGTTTTTACAGCACCAAGTTCACACAGGATTTTTCGACGGTTTGATTTTTGAAAAACAAGATTTTTCAATTCCAAGACTGGCTATTACATTGCGGGGATTAACCTATAATGTGTTTGTCACATCAGGGGGCACGGACCTTGTTGAAAGAAGTACAAAGTTTAAAATGGATCTAAAACGTTTACACATAGAAATCAGTGCATTCAAAAACATAACTGCAAAGGCCGGTTACCTAACACGAAGATCTGAAGCATCACAACGCGTATCAATCAGCCAAGAGTCAAATAGTCTCTATTTAGAACTAGATCACATCTGGAACCGAAGATATTTGCTAGGTGGACTAGTTTCAAACGAAAGCATTCGTAACCAAATCCTACAAAAAGAAACCCAATCGACATTCCTTAAGACTGCAATCTTCCTCGGATTCATTTTTTAAAACAAATTTAGCAACGAATCTAACTAAAATAGAAAAATCACTACGGTCAAAAACGAACTTATATTGGAAAGGGAAGAAATCATTTTAAACCTAAAATTATTAATAATCGACGGTATGATCTGGTATGCTCGTCGAACTTTACTTCAAACATGTTAAATCTTTGACGCCGCGGCTGTTTATTTTTTTTATCTATCTTCGTTTTAACAACGTAGGCTTTTGCTGAACGCCACCCTTAAGATCCCATTTGAATGGCAATTCTACCCAGCCTTCTTGACCGGGATAAAATTTCCAGTTTTTTAAAGCACTCAATGTTTTTCGATCCAGGTTCCTATGTCCAGTCGATTGAATCAAACGAAATAAAGTGAGGCTACCTTCTTTAGTGACATAAGCATTGATCACTATGGTACCTGAAAGTCCGTTCATTCTATCGTTAACGTCATAGTCAGGACGAGGATTGCCCGGGCGCTGGCGCAGATCTTCCAAACGACGCACTATCCCTTCGCTTTGCGAGCCAACACCGGCGGCGGTGGCTCCTTGATTTTTAGATGTTTGTTCGCCCAAGCGTTCAGAGTCTGCACCGCTAGCTATTGCAGATTTTTGAACCGCCGGTCCGCTTCTAGCTAGAGCAGTTTTTTTTAATTCTGATTTTTGCTCACCAAGATGTTTTAATCGCTCGGCAGCCAAATCCTCAATGTCGGAGTGTTCATCAGCGACTTCTTCAGAGGCATGATCTAAATCGGACATTGAATCGGCCAACATTTTAGAATCCGTTTTCGAATCTGCTAGTAGTTTCTCGTTTTGAACTTTATCAATCTTGTCAAAATCAGATTCGATTTCTTTCAATGATGGTTTAGTGGATTCATCAACAGAGACAGCTGTTAAGTCGGGAATTTCAATATCGCTGACCGTGGCCATTGGCTCGGCTTTGGACGTTGTTGCCGCTTTTATTGAATTTGTTTTTACTGTTGAACTTTTGGCAGCAACTTCGGCATAATTAACCTTAGCCGACTTTGTACGGCTTTTTGAAATTGATCTATCAGCCGCTCTAGAGGCCGCCTTGGCTTTGCTCGTTACCACCGGCTTAACTTTGACCACGTCTTGCGCCGATTCTTCTGCTGTAAGGGGTTCTGGCAAATTGAAACTGGATTGGGTTGGCGCTAGCGCAACTGCTGACATAACTTTTGGAGATACGTATGAAACCTCAATCACTTCCGGTTTTTTTAATTTTTCAACTATGATAGATAGTGTGTACCCCGCGAAAATAATATGAACGATAACGGATAGTATGAAAAATCGGCGCTGAGGGAAGGAAAATTCCTTGGCGTTTATTAAGTGATAATCAGTGTAGGAAATCAACGCTAGCTTTGCCGTTTGATCTTCAATACTGATAAGTTGATCAAAACTCAACTGCTCGGGCTCCAAGCTATAATCCGTAATTGAAGTGCCCTGACGAGCCGATTTAGAATTGGGGTCGTTAGTCGAAACTGTTTCCATAGAGCAATTCCTATCAATTTAGGTGCCTCGGGAAATCGAATAGAGGTAACAGGCGGGCTAGGAGTTTTGAATATTCTTCAAGCTTGTCGTCATTTTGGGCAATCGATTCAGAATTCAGAATTATAGAATTATAGAACAAATGAATTTCGATGGTCGGTTCAAGCTACAAAACCATCATAAAAATTCGAACGGCTAAGGAAAGTCGCGATGGAAACAGACAATACCTTCCAATTCGCCGGGTTTTAGAAACATTTTCAGCAATACCAAAAAATTCACCACGGAGGAAATAGGTGTAGCCAACTTGGAAGTTTAAACTAGGAAAATTCGATTGTAAGGTTCCTAAATCAGGAATTTCAAATTTGTGCTTTCCGAACATACTAATTGCTGCATAGGACGCCATTTTTGTTCCAGTAGAATTTGATTTCAAAATAGCTGTCCGAGACCACGTCATAGGAAATTCAACGGTATAAGATTCGTTTCCTAAAGTTATTACAAAGAATCGCTTCCCTATGGGAAACTCTACATGGCCAACACTATTTTCTAAATGATCTTTTATCGTAAGCACTGCCGACGTAGATTTAGTCGGATGCTCTTGCCACACACCAAAAAGCAAGTCCGCGTTTGAAAATACAGAAATATAGGGACGATTCTGAAGGGAGCTCCAGATTGAATCAGTTGTTATTAGCAAATTTTTAGCTAAAAAAATTGAATTGTATTTTAATCCCAGAAAGATGAGCAATCCGAAACCACAAATGACTGCTAACAGAAAATACCCAAGACACGCTTCATTGTTACACATCACAAAAATGTAACAGTATAATTGAGGCTCTTCAAGTTTCATAAAAACCGAATAATAAAACCGACTAAAAATACAACGTTCAGAAACTCAAAGTATTCAAAATTTTTTTACTTCTGAAAGATTTGTTAAAAACTAACCAGAAATCCTAGACCAATGTCCAGAGATTGCTGATTCTAATCCATTTTATTCGAATGGACGTTTTTTAAAAGTCCCTATTAAGTTTGTTTAATAGTTAGACGATAGGTGACTTAAGAAATTACAGGAGCCGTAAGGTTCCGCCGAGAATCCAAAAGGGATTCATTAAAATAGGAGTAGCTATGTCAATGATTAACTGGAATGAATTTGAACACATTCACGTGATCAAAAAATTAAAACAGATTTTAAACTCATGGTGGAACATTGATTTAGTGTT
>JAYTTH010000075.1:0-2535 GCA_043745515.1 Pseudobdellovibrionaceae bacterium
GTGGGTCTTTACCGGACCCCAGGACTCGATTGAGTCACTGAGCCCGTTTAGAAAAACAATAGTGTCTTTCGTGTTTTTATAATCGAGTTCGAAATAGACAAGACGATTTTGACTGGTCTTAAAAAACGATTTTTTAATCATCAAATTATAACTTGTTCCCTAGTGTTTTGCGGTTTCAATCTGTGAAAGCCACTCTATTATTTGAGGCCAAAGCGTTTTTTGAGCGCGTGATCCCAAAAATGAACTAATATGTCCGCCCTGTGCTGTGATGCTTTCCAGTGCTGCCCCATTTTCTAGATGGTAGTTTTGTAATGTGGAATTGAAAAGAACAATATGATCATCAGTAGCCGAAATATTCAAAACAGGACCTTTTAGTTGCCCTAACAGAACTGGTTGGGCGCCGACTTTAAGCATTCCTTTTGCTAATTTATTCTTTTTGTAAAGCTCCTCAATAATGGTTACAAAGCAGCGACCTGGAAATGAGACATTGTCTTGGCTCCAAATTTCAAGAGCCCAGAAATTTTTCATAAATTCTGGATTCTTATATTCTTTGATTAGTTTTTCTAGCTTTTGCCAAGGTAACATCGGTTTTAACATCTGGAACGACGATTGAAGCACCCACCATGGCATATGGCCATAAGCTTTGGTTACATTTTCAGGATTGAACTGACCTTGATTGACCCAATACCCTAATTTTCCGCCGTGGTCGAAATCAATCGGGGCAGTCAATAATAGCGTTCCGTTTATTTTTTCTTGGAACAAAACTGAATAAATCGTCGATAAAGTGCCGCCCAAGCAATGCCCAAATAAGTTAATTTTGGTCTTTTCTGAATCAGATAGAGCCAAATCTACAAAATAATCTAAACGATGCGTAACAAGCTCTTCAAAGCTCAGCCAATTGTCTTCATCCAATGGAACACCCCAGTCTAAAAGGTAAACATCGATACCGCGATCTAGAAAGTATTCAATTAAGCTTTTTCCTGGCAATAAATCTAAAACATAATAGCGATTGATCATGGATGGAATAATAAATAGGGGAGTGCGAACTCCACAGTCGGCGGCAAGGATTGGTTTTTTCTTAAATCTCAAAAGTTTCATTCCGCTCACTTGCGCGACTATATCAAATTCCGAAGGGGCTAACGGCAGTTTTTCTTTTAAAAAGGGGTTTATTCTTTCTTTTAGACTGAGGTTTTCGGGAATTAAATTAAACCAACTCATAAGTTACACCAGCTTAGAAACGGGTATATCCGTTTTTTGTTTATTTAAAACAGTGATTGGGCGAGTTTCTGTCTGACGCTCTTTTCGGTTTATAAATTCTCTAGAAGGAAGGGAGCGAAGTCGGATCATTTCTTTTTCCACTTGATGAATTTTAAACTGAAGTTCATGTAATAGGTAAAGCGTTCGTTCCTGGTCCTTTTTGTTAGGTAGTTGAATATTTCTCCAGATTTTTTCAAACGAAAAATTCATAAATGATTTCAACTGCGATTGAGTGTTTAAAAGCAGCGATAGCGCGTTCAGAAATTGTGGGTTAGTGCTGAGTTTTTCAAGCATCGCTTCCATCTTCTGTTCAAATTCCTTAGAAGTTTTTGAAGACATAAGATTTGTTAAGTCCATTTTAGCATTTTGCAATTGATCCATCCATTTAGCCATAGCCACCTCGTTCATTAAGATGTAGATAGTAAACCATAGAGTAAAATAACGATGCAATGATATTGTCAGTGTTTTTGTGTAAATTTAAAATAGTAAAAAATCCTTGATGGTGGGCCAATGATAAAACCAAAAAATAACAAAACAAAAAATAAACCCTCAGTAAAAAGAGTGAAAAAATTAAAAAGTGAGTCAACATCTGAAATTCAGAATGATGAAGTAAATATTCTAATTAGGAAATATGAAAACAGAAGGCTTTATAGCGTGAACCAAAAAAGCTATATAAATCTAGAAGATATCTCGACCTATATAAATAATGGAAAAAAAATTCAGGTCGTTGAAATGGGCACTGAGAAGGACATAACTTGCGACATTCTACTTCAAATTCTTCTCCAGCAAGGAAAAGCCGACCTGTTGCCAAAAGAAGTATTGGAGATTATGGTTCGTATGAATGATTCGTGGCTTAAAAAAGTTTGGTCACCCTATTTTGACAAATCTCTGAGAATGGTTTTTGAAATGAATCCCTTGTTAAATTTTCCAGGCAAGGACATTTTCAAGAATTGGTTTTTAAAGTGAATGCTCTATACATCATGCTGCAAACGCAGCAAAAAAAGATTTGCGTAATTAAAAATTTCAAGCATACTTGAAAAAAAGCGAGGTAAGTATGCAGACAAAAAATACAGACTCAAGACGGCCGCATAAAGAAAACGAATCGCTCGGTCCAAACAAACCAGCGGCAGCGTCGTCAACTATTTTACTTAATTCACAAAGTATAGAAACAAAAGAACCTAAACTAAAACCAGCCAAGGAGGAATCAATGGCAGATATACATTTTAATACAGAAAACCCACTATGGAACTACGCAGGTCAAGCACAAGATGCTTGGAA
>JAYTTH010000076.1:0-2534 GCA_043745515.1 Pseudobdellovibrionaceae bacterium
GGCAGCGTGCGCCGAGCTAAATAAGCGTTCAATAAAAACGGAACAATGAGCTGCCCACCAGGCATAAACAAAATAATCGGTGAAAGTGCTACCAGATACATTAGAAAATAAAATATAGCCGAAATCGAATTTTGAAAACTACCAAAAATGGACAATTCTGAATTTTCAGTGACCTGTGGAAAATAGCGTTTCTGAATAATGGGAGTCAGCATAGGGACTAAAATCCAAGCCGATAGCAAAAGCAAAATAAAATACATCGCAAAAAAAATGGCGGCAATAAAAAGTGCGAAGGCAAAAACAGTCAGTACAGAAAAGCCGAGCCAGCGTTCCAAATTTCCAAAGCTCCATTTAATAAAACTAAAATGATTTAAATAGGGAACAATCTCGGTTGCTACGAGTGGCCAACCCCAAGAAATAATCGAAATGCAAATAGCTAAGGTTAAAACAACAGGAATAAGCAGTCTTAAAAAAATAGCAGGGTTTAATAACGACTCCCCCGACATGCGAATCGCTTTGCTGACAGTCATAGGGGAGATAAATTCAGTCTTCAATATCACTTCAATAGTTAAAATCGTGGTGGTCTTGGTCCAACCGTTGGTGGATACGGGCCTGAACCAGGAACACATTGTCGCCACATCATGCCGACACTTTGGCGCATGCTAAAATCTTTGGAATCAATGCTCACGGTAGCGTTTGATCGATCCGCTAATTTTGGGTAAAAGCTGACTCCTAATTGCGAATAAAAAGTCATCGTGTGCGCGCCAGTGATACAGCTTGACCAAACATAGCGAGCTGGATTTGTGTCAACGTGAACGGTGTAGTCACTATTGACTGGACCTCGCAGCGTCACTTCTCTTAACGAGGGAATTATGCTGTTGGCAGACATGGTGGCTAACCGGTGAAATCCCCAGGCACTGGCCGGAAGATTAGCAAAACCGCGGTAGTCGACACTTTTAAATGCATACTGCCAGCCGCGCGGAACAGCGATATCAATATCGACTCGGCAGTTTTTTTGTTGCGTAGTTAATTTTGCATTAGGGCTGCCGTTGCCGATTTCCACAACGTGTTTATCAAACAGCAAGGACAAATCCTTCAAATCTGGTGAAATGCTTACACTCGCTGATGACTCTTCGCAGCCAGATCCTGACATACGAACGTTTTGAATAACTGCGCTATTAGGCGCACTTTGCCCCCAGCTGATCGCTGAAAAACTCAGCAATAGTACAATAACTTTATTTGATAGTTCCATTTTTCCCCCTAGATTTAGTCAAACAGTGTGTTTTGAATTTTATTTTGGAATTTTTGCGATCAGAACGGCTCCAAAAACGCAAAAGTATCCCCCGAACTGACTGTAAAGCAATTGGCTTGCCAACGTGTCAATTGGTGCGACAATCGTAAAAAAAGTATCAGGCTTTCAGTGCCTGGTTCAAGAGATATTTGTCGGCAACTTCCTTAACAGAAACCTAACAATGCCAAAATGGAAAAACGGCCCAATTCCCGCTATAAATTCAAGGTATTAGTTCGAAAATTTAGGGAGACAAAACGATGTTAAACTTGACTGCATTTTTGCTGATTGTATTTGTGGGCCGTTCGTATTCTCAAACAGTAAGCGTAGATGGATCGAGCACCGTGTATCCCATTTCTGAGGCCGTCGCCGAAGAATTTCAAAAGGAATTTAAAGCAAAATACAAAGTGACCGTTGGAGAGCGCGGAACCGGTGGCGGTTTCAAGCGATTTTGCCGCGGTGAAACCGATGTTCAAGATGCGTCGCGACCAATTTTAAAAGAAGAATTAGACGTCTGCAATAAAGCGGGCATAAAATTTATTGAAATCCCAATCGCCTATGATGCGACAGTGCTCGCCGTGAATCCAAAAAATGATTGGGTAAAAGAAATCACAGTCGAAGAGCTTAAAAAAATGTGGGAACCGTCGGCTCAAGGAAAAATCACTAAATGGAATCAAATCAATCCAAAATGGCCAGATGAACCGTTTAAACTATTTGGCGCTGGATCCGATTCAGGCACTTTCGATTATTTTACCGACGCCATCGTTGGCAAAGCTAAATCGTCGCGCGGGGATTACACCGCCAGTGAAGATGACAACACTTTGGTTCAAGGAATTTCAAAAGAAAAAAATGCGATCGGATATATTCCCATGGCTTATTACGCAGAAAATAAAAACAAATTAAAATCGCTTGCGATTGTTGTAAAAGATAAAAGTGGCAAATGGCTTCCCGGTGTCTTGCCAAGCCGGGAAACGGTTGAAAACGGAACCTACCAGCCTTTGTCTCGACCTGTGTTTTTGTACTTAAACCAGAAATCATTGCAAAAGCCAGAGGTGAAAGAATTTTCAAAATACTATTTGAAAAATGTGGCTGCAATGGTTGTCAGTGTTCAATACATTCCTTTGCCTGCAAAAGCGTATGAACTAGCTACTAAGCGATTTGAAAATCAAACTTTAGGAACGATTTTCGATGGGCATTCAGAAATCGGTTTAAAAATTGAAGACTTACTTAAAAGAGAAATGAAAAAAGA
>JAYTTH010000077.1:0-2532 GCA_043745515.1 Pseudobdellovibrionaceae bacterium
CTTGGAACCCGTGAGTCAAATTCAAAACGGGCTTTACAGCGTTGTTGCAAACCCACACTTACGACAAGATAAGAGTGATCAGTCAAAATTGATAGTCGATCTTTTTGAGAGAATAAAAAAAATAAGCCCGCTCTATGTTGCATATCTCAAGGTCAATTACTTAAATATCGAACCACATGTAGCACTTGGAATAAAAAGCGATGTGCCAATTTTACCTCATGTGCTGTCCAAAATAAGAATCGAAGCACAGTCCCTTCCCCAGAATTTAAAATCACAATTCGAGGGCCAGCTGACTAAACTTTTATCTCAAATGCCACAACTGACAAAGAAGTATGGAGAAAAAATCAATATTTTCCCAGCTGGCTTTGAACGCGATATCTCCGTTGGCACAAATAAAATTAACTTATCTGATTCAGAGTCAATTTTGCTTAAAAAAATCGTGAGCGAAAAGTTTGCTGTCACATTGTCAGATAGAGCCAATGCTATAGAAAATCTGGACAAAGTTTTTGATAAATCGACTTGGGACAAGACCTGCTCCAAGGCCTATAATCGCGCTTTGCATTACGCCTCTTCAAAAGAAGAAGTGATTGGTCTTACACGAATGAAAGAAGATGCGCTTCGACGTACAAAAAATTCACTTGAGGAGTTATTCGGAAATCCTCTCGCAGAAAAAGTATTTGCATATGTATCCACAATGAATATCGGCGGTCCAACAACGCTTGATGATTACAGAGAGAACTTAGAGTCTCAGCTAAAGATCTACGAAAATTTGGTTGCCAAACCTCGACTTACATTGATTGAAATGCAGCAACTTGTGAACAATCTGGATACCCAAGGAGACCACTCCCTCCGTGACGACTTATGCAATTCGTGGGTTTTCGAGCCCGTGCGCGATAGTGCCAACGGCAAATATATCATTCTCAGTTCTTACTCCGCAAAAAATTATAATATCGGTTTATCTGTAGCGGCACACGAATTGGGCCACGCCGCAAGCTTTGCCCTAAAGGTACTAGCAGAAAATGGAGAAAATGTTCAGCGTTTTGAATCAATTCGTGAGTGTATCTCTGAAAATTATCTCTCGAGCAATCGCAAAAATTCTGATCTTGAATTATTCGCAAAGGATAAGTTATGGACAGAGGAAGATTGGGCTGACGCCTTGTCCGGATATTCTTTAAGAGACCTTACCGTAGACAACGGCTGTGCGTTCCTAGGCATGAATCTACAGGATGATTTTCTAAATCTTGCTAGTAGATCTACCGATCCGCATTCCCCAACGTTCTATAGAATTCTAAATATTTATTCCCACTTAGGTAAAAATCTTTCACCTCAATGTACCGCTGCCGTGGAAAGTGAATTTCCAGGAACAAAGTTTAGAAAATGTTTGGTCAAGTAGATTTTAGGTGTTCTGGCTCGCTAGAATTCGTTTGTAAGAATCTCTTAAAAACACGTAGCAATGCTCTCTTAAGTATTGGCCAATCTATGCGGTGAAGATCAGAAACTGCGACCTTTTATGAAATCACCTGTCACGTCCATCGTCATTCGAAGGAAGCCTCAAATTCGGTCAGTTTGGCTTAAGCAAGAAATATATTCATCCTGGCGATCCAGGTGGATATAATCCCTCTGGTGCAAAGATTGCACAAATAGAAAAGAGCATTCAAATTTTTAACATTTTTTGGAGTTTAATATGAATAAAATGATCCTTTCGTTCATCATGTTTGCGGTATCTTTCGCACATGCCGGTCCCTTGTCTATGTTTCCCAAACTAATTGTTGAAAAAATGGATCAGACGGATACTGGTATCGTAAAGAGCATTGCGATTGAAAGGTCCCGAAACACTCGTTCTAGCTTCACGAAAGATCTTCCTACCCATGTGAATTTTGTGATGCCTGAAGGGGTTCTGACTAACGTGTCTAGTTCTGGCTATTATAGCCTATGTGAAGTGTTGAGTGCTGAGGATCGCACACTCATGGCTAACGTTCTCGTGCAAAGCAAAATTACTGGCGCCCATAAACGAATATCTCTGCGTAGTAGGAGTTGAGCTAAAGTAAATTCGCGCTGTAAAAGATGAAACTCAAACAATCTTGTCTAAAAAGTTTAATGCACCTTTTAGCTGTGAATTTGTTTTTAAGGTGATTTACCAAATCAAATAACTCCGAACTATAGCAGGTAGTTAAAAAAACTACCTAAATTTCGCACTTCAAAAACGACCAAAACCCCTGGTTATCAACCCCTTCAAAACTCAGGGACCCAGGCCTATTCGACTATTTATAAAATAGTGGTCGTTATACACAGCTTTTACGACCAAAATCTTTGCCTTGGCGTCCTATCTGAGCTGATGTCATTCATTCGCCACATAGGATCTGGTATGTAATTTTTAGTAGGTCCCCGTGTTTCAAAGGTACACTTACGCAGGCTTTGTGTTATACGAATTTCCTATGAAAACTCGAAACTCTATCCCTCGTATCTATTCTTTCAAAGACATGAATCTTTCCGTCGATTTGCTTAAAGCATTGCCAAAAATGCAAATTTTAA
>JAYTTH010000078.1:0-9330 GCA_043745515.1 Pseudobdellovibrionaceae bacterium
GGCCTGAAAGCGGAAAGATTAAAGTTTTGCTTAAGGACTGAGTCCAATTCCATCGTCATAGATAGGTCAGTGTATAGCAAAGAGTTCGCCTTCCTGTACAACACTTTACTTGCGTTAATTCAAAACTTGATTCATTTCAAACCGTCGAAAATTAGGATCCCGGATGTTTTCTTTTTTGATCCTGGACAATTTGATCGAGTTTCGCCAAAAACTGCGAGCGATCTTTTTTCTGCATAGGCGCAGGTCCTCCGCGCATTTCACCCATGTGGCGCAGATTTTCCATTAATTCGCGCTGGGCAATGGCCGAGCCGATATTGTCCTCGGTAAATTCAATACCTTTGTGGCCCAATACACGTGATTGCTTTTTAAGGCAGCGATCAGCCAGCAAAATATCAATTGTGATTACAATCGATCTAGAATCGCAGTGATCCACAATCCAGTCATCGGCCGCATCAAAATTACCTTTGACGACTTCCATTTCAAATAATGGATTGAGCGGGATATGGATATATTGATTGGCCACCAATATAACTTTAAGCTTTGTTCTTTCAGCGACTTTGTAAATTTCATCTTTAACAGGGCAGGCATCTGCATCGACATAGATAATAAGCATAGTTAGATTTCCCCTCGGCCTTGACGTGTTCGATTTAGTTTCTCTTGATAAAGATCCAAAAGTTGTTTTCCATATTGGTCGCCTTCGATTATTCCGATCGCTATGGCGATGGCCTGTAAAGTAGACATTCCTTCGGCAAAATGTTCGGCCCTTAAATGAAACTCGGCTTTATTGGCTGTTGAAATTTTAACTCGTTCAAGTGCTTTCAATTCTGGATGTCGAATAGAGACTTTACTCGCTTGGCGCCAATTGCCATCAGGAACTATTAATTGGATCGGGAGTGGGCTTTCTAATATCAAGTCATTTGATAACTCGCGAGCATCGTCAGCGGGGAAAAATAGTAAGCTTCGATAGAGCGGAGTAATAAGATCAGATAAATCCAGTGGGCCTTGATCTTTTTGCCCACGAATTCGAAGTTCACTATTGTGCAGGCTTCGGATGGCCAATCTACCTGTGTTGGTCGTTCGTTTCAATTCGCGATGATGAATGACCAAGCACAATCGAGTTTTTAAAACCAAATTTGGAATCAAATGGCAAAGACACAACGTTTTGTGCAATCCGCAGTCTAGGCAGGGGTCTTTTGTTTTTCGTTTGCGATCTGGGATCATTTTTAACTTTATAGTTTATGAGTAAGAATCTTTTTCTTCATCGTGCTTATGGTTTCGGCATGGCTTCGAACTTTTAAATGAACGCCTTTTTCATCATACGTTTCAGCAAGAACTTTCATTTTCCCTCGGATTTCCCCGATGAATCCTTTTGCCAAATAAGGAATAAAAATATCTTCATCAGTCATATCACTTTCAAAATAGCTCATGATTTTATCTCGAAGAGATTTTAAATCCTCTTTGTCACGAGTTGATAGCATTACAGCGTCGGGATATTCTAGTTTTAAAACGTCCAGCTGTTCTTGAGTTAAACGATCTCGTTTATTAAGAATCAACAAGCTAGGGGTTTGACTTGCGCCCACTTCTGCAAGAACTGTTTTAGTGACCTCGAGCTGCGATCGAAACGATGAATCCGAAGCATCCACAACAAATAGCAAAAGTGACGCATTCAATGCTTCATCCAAAGTGGACTTAAAAGATGCCACAAGGTCATGGGGTAGCTTTTTAATAAACCCAACAGTGTCAGACAGTAAAACTTTTGGGCGCGTTTCGGGGTGAAGGGGTCTGATGGTTGTATCTAACGTTGCAAATAATTTATCAGCGATTAAAACTTCACTTCCAGTCATAGCCCTCATCAGCGATGATTTTCCAGCATTGGTGTAGCCAACCAATGCGACAGAGATTTCTTGTTGGCGCCGAGCGCGACGAACTTCATGCTCACTGCCAATAGAGGCCAACTCTTCTTTTAATTCTTTAATGCGATCACGAATTTTTCGCTTATCTAATTCTAAGGCGCTTTCTCCGGACCCTTTGCCTCCAACGCCTCCGCCTTGACGATCTTCACCACCGCCTGTTTCGCGCAGGCGGGGAGCCACATAGGTCAGTCTTGCAATTTCAACTTGCAATCGTGCCGCTCGCGTACGCGCATGGCGACTAAAAATTTCAATAATGACGCCCGTTCTATCAAATACAGTAACACCGCTTGCACTTTCTAAATTGCGAATCTGAGAAGGGGATAGATCCGTGTCGACAATAACGATTTGCGCAGAACCTTTTTTATCATCGGAAATAATTTCAGGGTTAGCGTCGTCCTCATTGGAAACCTCCTCGGTTTCTTCTTGCGCTTCTTCGAGTTTCCATTTTTCTGCGGCTTTGCTGAGTTTGCGCTCCACCAGAGCAGCAATTTTTCCAGTCCCATTTGTCCAATGAGCCAGTTCTTTGAGTTTGCCGTCTCCTAAAATCGATGAGGATCGGCTCGAAGTTCGTTTTTGGGTCACTTGTCCAACGACATGGTAACCAAGTGTGGTTACTAGCCGAGTGAGTTCCTGAAGAGAACTTTGTAATTCATCATTTGTAACTCTGGGAAGCTGAATGCCGACAAGAACTGCGTTTTTAACAGGGATTTCCATTCCATGAATTTACCTTTAGATGGGTTTAGATTCAAACTCAATCCGTCTGGACCAGGTGTTTAACAGCTGTCTAACAAATAGCCAAAAAAACAAAGCAGTTCTATAAAATAGATTGAACTGCTTCGAACAGGTTGATTTGAGCGGCGCGTCTATTTCGCTTTATTCAGCTAAACCGTGAATCAATGTGAGATTAAAAAAATCCTTCAGTCTTGAGTATATAACCCGAAATAATAGCAACTAATTTTTAAGGAGTTACTAATGAGTGCTGTTGCCAATCTTGCCACCGATCTTTCCTATCAAATTCAACAAATTCAATCGGAAATGATGCCACTCATTCAGCAGGCGACCGCTAGTGGAGATTTTAATAAGATCCAATCACTAATGAAGGAAATGGAACTTAAAATTAATGATTTAATTGAAAACAAAAAGACGGCTGAATTCAAACCCAGTGTCGAAGAGCTAAAGCTTTTTGTGTATCAAACACCTCATACTGATTTAGATCTTAATGATGTGGTTTATGACTACGAACGCGATTTGTTTACTAAAATGGACAACAATGCTCGGTTCACTGAAATTCGCTCCCATGTGAAAAAGCATTTTCCAGACAAAGACATCAGAAAAGTATTGATGCGGGATCATTTGAAATTAGACTTAAAGCTATCTCCTAAGCTTAAAGAAGTCGTTGATACCTGTAAAAATGCCTTAAAAATTAAAACTGAAATAGACATTTATTTAGTAAATTCGCTTGAAGTTAATGCCTATTGCCCGCCGCCCTCTGACGATCGCATATACATTTGCTTGACGTCGGCGCTTTTGGAAAAGCTAACGGTTCCTGAATTGTGTTACGTTTTTGGTCACGAAATTGGTCATGCGTTTATGGCGCATCATTCAATTCCTTTACAGCATTTGTTAAACAATCCACAGTTTGAAATTAAACCAGAAGAGCTAATTGAGATATTTGCGTGGAAACGGGCAGCTGAAATTACATGTGATCGTTTTGGACTTATTTGTGGTCAACGTTTTGAAAACGCAGCACGCGGGGTGTTTAAGATATACTATGGGTTGACTGAGTTGGCTGACGAATCCATCTTTGCTTATATGGAAAATTTTGGCGATTTTAAATCAGCAATTACAATTTCTCCGGCTGATTTTTATTCGACCCATCCTTTTGGTCCCGTTCGCTTGCTAGCTCTGCAATATTTTTCAGTTAGTGAGAATTTCCAAAGATTGATTGGATCTACGCAGTTTGAACTATCAGAGGCGGATTTAGAAAAACGAATTGACGGTATTATGAAAATATATGATGTCAACAATGTAACGCCCGAGGCGCAATTGGCAATGGATAAGTTTTTTATGATATGCGCGCTAGCCATTTCTGCATCCGATGGCAATGTATCGCCTGATGAAATTATGAAAATGAAAGAACTATGCAAATCTGAAGGTTTATTAGAAGAAGTTATGCCTTTCGTTCAAGCTAGTGTTGCTGAACTGCAAGAGCAAATATACCTTACGACGCGCGCTTTGTTTGAACACTGCTCGCTGCCATTGCGAATGAGAATGGTGCGAGACCTTGTGTATGTTGCATTTGCAGATGGAATTCTTACTGATACTGAATTAAATATCCTTTATTTTTCATCGGGAACTGCCGGAGTGGATCCTAAATTTATCGATGATACAATAAATGAAATTAGAAAATTAACTTAGTTAATTCTTTGTTGAATTCATACTCAAAGGAACCTAAACTTTGGGTATGATAAAGTATTTTTCTGTCCGATATCGTCGGCATAAACGAATTAAACGAATACTTTCTTTAAATGACGGCTACGATGCTTATCGCCCCAAGCACCAAGTTAACGAGGGAATTCTATTTCCCCGCTATACCTGGATTCGTTTTTTATTAACATTATTTATCATCATTGTATTTGCTGTCCCCATTTCAAGAACATTTGATAGTCTTTTTTCAATTTTTGGATTTAAAATTAAAGTTCTGTTTCTAACTCCATTTATGATGGTATTTGGTTTTATAGTAGTCGACGTCATTGATGAGTTTTTTTTAAATTGGGAAAAAACTTTTGATCATGTTCGGACTATTCTTTTGCCCATCGTGGGCGTATTTTTTATAGCCTTTGTGGTTATTATTTCGAAAAATCCGGGAAATTTTGGTGGGATTTTCAGCGATTTGCGAAACTCGATCAGTGATCGTCTGCAGTCTAAACCTACAAATGTTACTATCACTCCAGAGCGGGGATCCAATTGGTACTTTTTGAATGAAAAGTCGCAGTATTTAAAACATGTAAGTCATAGCGAAGCAAAGACTATTTGTCACAATCTAGGGGCTGGCTGGGGCGTCTATGACGGCGACGAACATTTTATTCCAAATCCAAATCCAATTTTTAATCATTCCTTTTATGTTTGGATGAATTCTCATGGGGCACAGTTTGAAATCGACGGAATCAAACCCCCCAAAGTTTATATGACAGGTAACGAGAACACAAAATTACCAACTCTCTGTATTCAGAAGAAGGAATGGAAATGAATATTGACGAGTTAAATGTCTTGAGTGATCAAGAACTACTTGAATTGGAAGATCGACTTTTGCTTGAACGCGAATCCGACACTCAGCTTCGAGTGAGGCACACCGGCGGGCGATTTATTATTGTTGTTTTATCGATACTTATTTGGCTGGTTCTGAAAATAATTTTTATTAAAATGACCGGATCTTTGACTCAGGAAGTGCGCGGAATAGTGAGTATAGTGATTTTCTTTGTGACATTGTTTTTATCTGTAGTCATTAGTCAGGCGATATGGAATCGAATTGGAATATCAGCTCGGTTTTTTCTAAGAAATGCACTTCATTATTGGCCAGTAGTGATGTATTTTGCCATCGGGGTAACTTCCTATATAAAATTCGTGTCAGTCTAGGTTTTATTCAGACTCAGCATAGAGTTCAGCAGTCAAGTAGGCAAGGTCACGGGCCCACTTTTGCCCTTCCTGAGGATCCACGAGTATTTCTTTGGAAATTCGTTGCCAGGACAGTGCCGCTTCTTTATTTTTCGATCCATTGAATTTGTCATTTAAAATTTCAAACGTAGCCGAATCTTTTAATGTTCGAAGTAAATCCAAAGACAACACGTTAGTGGTTCCTTCCCAAATAACCAAAGCCATCATATCGCGTAGTAAAGTTGGAAGCCCCGTGTCTTCAATATAACCGGCTCCGCCAAAACCCTCGATACATTCAGCTATGATTTCATAACTTTTTTTGGCCGTGTAAAGCTTAGTAACGGGTGTAATAAATCGCAGAGTTTTGCTTTCAATCTCTGAAATTGTGCCAGCTTCCTCTTTGCCCAGTAAACTGACTGAAAAAAAGGTGAGCTTAAAAAGCCTTGCAAATAATGATTCTAGGTCTGTAAGTAATTTTTTGTGCAATGGTAAATCGCAAATGAGTCTTCCAAAAGCAAATCGACTTTGAGAAAAACTTTGCAAGTAATCAAGCGCACGACGTGCCTGGGAAATTGAACAAATACTGTTGTAAAGGCGAGTCACATTTAAAATAGTGGCAATCGTTTTTATACCTTGGCCTTCGAGTCCAACCAATTGTGCCGGCGTGCCGTTTAGAGTTAGTTCTGCGGTCGGCAACGCATGAGTGCCCATTTTATTTTTCAATCGATGGATAATAATCTGATTGAGTTGACCAGAATCATTTCTTAATGGCACAAAAAACAAACTCAATTCACGAGTCCCTTCAATTCGGCCCAAGGCCATAGCAATTTGTGAAGTCGTTGCCGAAGTAAACCATTTTGTGCCATGTAAATGGTAGTTTGTGCCCTGCTTTTTTGCCATTGTTTGAGATAGACTGACATCAGATCCACCGGTTTTTTCTGTCATCCATTGTCCAGCTGTCCAAAACGATTTTGGATCACGGCTAGTGAGGTGGGAAAAGGCATCTTTTTGTTCGGGGGTGCTTCCAAACTTTTCAAGAACGCGAGCCGCGCCATCTGTCATAGCCAATGGGCAGGAGTACAAAGCACTCGAGGAGTGAAAAAGATAAAGCAACGCCATTTGTGAAATTCTATTTTTTTCGCCCATTCCGTTGTCCGCAAAACCACGATTATAGGCTCTACTGACAACTCCTTCGTGAGCTGCGATGGCTTCTAATTTTTTCCAGGCATCGGACACCACAATGGTGTCTATTCGGCGTCCCCAAGGATCGAAATTAACTAGAGACGGCGGTTCATTGTTAGCTTTTTTAGCTAACTCAAACCACTCGTTTGCGGCGGCGTTTCCCCAGTTTGAAAACTGAATTTCCATTTCTTTGTACATTTTATGGTTTTGGAAATGGGCTTTTAACAAGTCCTTCAAAAGAGGGTCGTTTGTATATGTGTTTTCAATTTTGGGCGGGGTTTGAAAAAAATCTTCCATAGATATAGTTTTGAGCAATCTAATCAGGAAGCAACTTAAATTTCTCGTTTTGAGACTGGAATTGATGTTGCACAGTATTTAAATTATATGTGCCGCTGGATTATCTCTATTTTATTATTACATTCCTGCCTGATTTGGGCCAACAATTCGGCACTTTTATGGCTCAAGCAACCGATTGTTCGATTGGCAGCCGTCTCTTTTTTTCTTCAAAAAGACAGCAATAAGTTAGTTTTAGATTCTCAAGTAGCATTAAATCTGGTCGGTTTGTTAGAAAGAAGTTTTCTTGATGTAGATCCAACGTTTGTGGCCTCACTGGAAGACTATATTCGATCCCGCAATAGAAACTATGAATCGATGGCAGAATATTGGGAATCAATTAGGGTCCAAGGGCTGATAAACCCTTTGAATATTAAAACTCCAAATAGTGAAATCTTTGAAAAAATTTTGGAATATGAGCTAGGGCAGATAGAAAATCTGATTGCCGATATCAAGCGCTCTTCAAGCCCGGCATCAGAAATCAGGGTGGCAGTGCAATCCCTAGAATCTGTAATTTTAACTTTTAGATCTGCGCTCAGTTTGCGGGATAGTTTAGAGGCCGGTACCCGTTCTTGGGATGGGGTTCCTGGGTTAAATTTGTTGCGAAAGATTGGTCAAGATTTTGTAAATCCAATGATTCGAGCAACTTTATATTCGTCGCCGATTTTAAACAAACTAAAAAGCGAGTTAAGAGCTCAGTTGTTGAGTGTTCGGGAAAAAATCAAGTCTGATTTTAGGGAAATGAAAAATAATGCAAATGAATTAGCTTTAACTGAACTTGATAAAACGATGGTTCAAGGTATGGCTGGTCTTGATGTCTTTAAGCCATTTATGAATGTTGATAGAAAAAGTTTAATGTTATTGGCGCTAAACTTTTTTAACAGTTTGCCTGCAGAAATAAAGCAAGAACTCGCATGGCTGGTTATAAGCCGACCAGAATCATTGTTGGCTATCTCTCGTTCGCCAAATTTATTTTTAGAGCTGCTAAACTTGAAGCATCCTCATGCAACTGTCGTGTTAGATTATTTCCTAGTGTGGATTCAAGAACCAAAAATAGCTGGTCAAATTGATCGTTTGAGTGCTTTGCCGCTTAGATCGGTGGCAAAGTCGTTCGCCAAATATCAAAGACAAAGTTTGGCTCAGGGAGACACCTCCTCGGATGCGCTATCGATGGGTCTAAAAACGCGCAGAAATTTAATTGGATTTTCGAAAGGTCAGTTTGAGTTTTTTCTAGTCTCACAGCGATCAGACTTGGAATTGATTACAGGTTCGATGTCCTTAGAAGACTATTTGTTAAAGCATTCAAGCGAAGCCTCTTTTCTTAAGAAAAGTATTGCCCAATTGGTGTTACATAATGCTTTTAATTCTGGATTAAAAACTGTGATTAGCAGTGAGGCGAGGGTTGCCTATTTGCCAGACGGAAAAACAGTGGCTGTGTATTTAGGTCCACTCGGAAACCGGGACGTCCATCCATTAGATTCGACGGAACGATTTTTGGTAGCATTGGCCCAGTTGCCAATAGGCGAGTTACACAAAACACCCGTGCTGCAATTGTTAGAAGGGTTTCAGGACTTAAAAGCAGAAACCAAACAGTCCTTGGAGTCATTTTTAGAAGAACCAGAAAATTTACGTTGGGCTATGCAGATGTTTCAATTGCAAAATATTGTAGGAGCGGACGTTTTTAGTAGAGAACTTAAAATGTACCTTTTGAAAAATCCTAAATTGATAGTCACTTTTTTCAAAAATCGTTGGTTCAGTAAACCAACCGCCAATCAATGTCTGATGTTTTACCGATAAATAGGCTGTAAGGACGCTAAAGTCAAATTGATCGAAAATAACATCAGCAGGATTTTGAAGATTTTCATGACCTTTCAGTTCAAACCCGGCATTAATTGCTGAACGAAGTCGCTCAACCATTGCCAGACTACTGGTTGAATTAAAATTTTCGACCATAGCTTTCATTATCACTTGCTTTGCCAAGCCAACAGCCGGCAGTACCGTTGGTATAAGTTCAGAGGTGAGTGCGACGCGGGTTACAATACGAATAGATGAATCGGTTTTTAGATCCTTTCTGGATCCAAGACGTCCCCTTGATACTTTGTTCAACCATGAAACTGGCTGAAGCGCCTGTGGACATAGCAACGACATCGCAAGGTACAAAGTACAGAGAGATTTACAAAAGAAAACGATCTGAAAATTTTGGACAAATGAGTTTAGGAGAGATCAGTTCCTATCGATATGATTGCCT
>JAYTTH010000079.1:0-2525 GCA_043745515.1 Pseudobdellovibrionaceae bacterium
CTGCTGGATTCAATTACTTTTTATGACTAAACAGGTTGATGTCGGTCTTTTTTTTGGTGAATCCTTTTATGAAGTCATTTTAACAGAAAGACCTTCGGACGCTATTTTATTTAGTGAAACTTTTTTTAATCTCAAAGATCCTTTTAAAACTCGGTTTCCCAAAATAATCCAAAGTCTGGACGCTGTAAAACTAGAAGCCGTTTATATAAGCTATCGCTATTTGGAAAGAATTTTCAAATTTAAATTGGGTGGCTCGGTGGCGCAAGTTGTGACCAAAGGCTTTGAACAATGGCTGACTCTGAATCAGCAAAATAGATTTGAAAATTTATTTTCGCTAAAGGCTCCGCCTGATTTATCCTCTGTCGAAATGATTTTTCCTTTAAGCGAGAAAATCAATTTTCGCGGCGAGATTGAAATTGAGTTGTCTGAATCCACTTTAACCGAACTGGTCGCCGATCTTAAAAAGAAAGAAGCCAAAAGAATTTGCCTAAATCTGGTAAACTCTGAAAAGAATCCGAAGCATCGCGATCTTGTAAAACAAACGCTTGAGAGCAATCAATTTGAAGTCTTTGACGCCCTTGAGCTAGGCAAGGAAAGCGATGTTCCTGCTTGGCGTTCAAGCTTAATAGAAGCTTCTCTTGCCGGTACCTTCAATGAAATGAAAAGTGAACTTCACGAAGTTCTCGTTCCATTTATTGATCCGATGCTAATTTATATTGTGCCAAATCAACATTCTAGTAAAAAAGAACTACGGAATATTTTATCAGGATTGTTCTCTATTGAGGATAGTTTTTTTGAATTCGGAAAAAAAGAATTTAATCTGCCAGACCAATTTGATGTGCTTCATCTAGGAGTTGAAAATTTTTCTATTTGGCGTAATGAAGATGTCCCCTGGCAAAGTCCTTGGGGACTGACTTCGATCGTAAACAAAAAACGCATCGATCTAAAAGTTCAGCCTACGAATTCGTTCAATCTAAATATTTTTGAAGAAGTCGAAATAAGTCAAGAGGAAGAAAGTTTCGAGCCAGGCCCAATGAGTTTGGGCCGCGGCAAAATACCCTGCGTTTACGATGTTCTCAATAGTGATTCAACTAGCCCTGATTTGCTTAAAAAAATTAAAGATTCGTTCTGGGCCTTGGCTCGATCCTCAAACAATCGCCTATCTGCTGAAAAAACGTTTGATACTTTCAGCCAGGTAATTTGGGATCGCATTCTGGTCGAAGCCAACATGCTTGTGACACAGGAAACATTGGTGATTTATGGCAACTTGCCAGCCAGTTTTGAAAACCGAGCCAAAAACGTTTTCAAATCAAAAAACCTAGTATTTATTTCTCAAAAAAGTTTTCCTAAATCCAGGCTGGCACTTTTGCGAGGTCGCGCATGGGCCCAGTAGTAGAAACACGAAATTCAGATTTTCATTTTTTTCTAAGTGCTACTGCAAAGCGATTTGACAGTCTTTCGATATTTAATTCAGAATTCAAGTGCCTACATATCAACACGTCTCGGGCTAATAACTCGGTTGGTTTAATGCAGGGACTTAAAATTTTGAAAAATTTCTTTTCTTGGGATGGATCACACGTTGTGATTCACAATGATCCGCAGCTAGGCTGCAGCCAGCTCAATCAAATTCAATTTTTATTTTCCTGTGAATCTTTTCATTTTTGTATTGAAGAAACATTTAATTTGCCTTGGGATTTTTCAAAAAAAATAATTAAAGTTCCACCAATCCCGATAATCGAAGGCAATCGCGTCAATACTGATATTTTGAATTCCCTGACGGGGCAAAGTGATTGTCCCGCCGGCCTTCGCGATTTTTTACTTGGCACATTTCAAAAAATTGAAAAATTTCAGCATGATTTTAAACGCACAATTAAAACCAATCCTTCGTTCTCAAGTAAAGACGTTCATAAAGAGTATTTGGCGGCAACGGCAACCTCGACTTTGAAAGCTATTAAATCTAAAACCTATATGTCGTCGCAGATCGAATACGAGCTGGATGCTTTGGCTATATTGAAATTAAAAGCCACAACGTCTGAACTTGGAATTCGAATAGATTTCCAAGGCACGGGCAACCAGTCGGCCATTCAACTTGCTGATTCGGTCACTGATTCTGTTTGTTTTCGATTTTTTGCAGATTATTTTCGATTTGGTGACTATTTGAACGAAGCTACTTTTTCAAACTTTCAAATTATTAAACCAACACCCTCGTTTGTTAATTCGAAAGTTTTTAACAATAAACTGTATTCTGACTTTTGCGGACCAGATCTTCTAAATCAAGCTCTTCTTGACTGCGTTTCCGACAAGCAAACTCTAAAGCCCTATTTATCATTAATGCCATACTGCCAATTTTCTAATCCAGCTAAAAATGAAAGTCTGATGGAACTCAGTATTCCTAATTGCAGACCGCAGGGATCCATGGGTACGACTTATTTATTCGAACCGATGCTAAGTTCTAAGCCGACACCAGGTGGATCGCGGCTTTGTGACTTTCGAGTATTTAACGAATTTGTTATTGATGTTTCGCA
>JAYTTH010000080.1:0-2522 GCA_043745515.1 Pseudobdellovibrionaceae bacterium
GAAAGAGGTTAATGAATTTTTTAAAGATAAGAACAATATTATCCTATCTTTAGAGAGCGATAAGCCTATTACTGCCGAATTGGCCTGTCAGGTCCAGGCCTGGTTGCTAAAAATTTCAGAATCAGAAAGTCAGATTCAAAAGATTTCCTCGACCTTTGGCCCGAGTGTCGCTTTGATGAACGGCAGTCGTCTTAATTTTAAACCGTTTTTAGATGTGCCTTGTGCAAACTTAACGAATAGTCAGGACGATATAATTAGTCCGGGCTTGGCAAAACTTCAAAACTCTCCGTGGCAACATATTTTAACAACGGAAACAAACAGTTCGCTGACCGTGAATTTTACTATAAAGAATGCAGAAAACCCAAGATATGGAACGATAGATGTATTGGAATTGGACAGGTTAAAAAGTAGTTTTAAAGACGCATTTCCAAATCCGGAATTTAGAGTTTTTTGGGGTGGCGTTACTACCTATCAGACTTATTTAAAAAAAGCGATGGATGTGACTCAGGCGTTAAACGTTTTAATGTTTTTGTTTTCACTTCTATTTTTTAGATTTTTTTTCGGATCCTGGAAAATGGGCTTTCTTTTTAATTCCACAGTCCTCACAAGCCTACTTATTACTTATGGAGTCATGGGATTTGCTAAAATTCCCATCGATGTTTTAACCAATGCCACTGGATTAATCTTGTTCGCCAGTTGTTTGGAAGATTTAATTTTTGTCGCCTATGGCATGGCCGTTTACAAATTGACATTTCTAAAGTCCATTCGCCGGTTCATAGTGCCCGCATTTTTCACTTCACTAACCACCGCAGTGGGGTTCGCTTCGTTGCTGACGTCGGACTTAGGAATTATTCGTAGAATCGGCTTAGTAGTCGCTTTCAGCGGAATGCTGGAATGGATCCTTATTTTTATTTTTGTTCCCACATTAATTAATTGGAAAAAATTGAAAATAAATACGGCGTCCCTAATCCTATTTCGTCCGAAATGGAATTGGCTCGAATCCTTAAGTAAAAAAGCAAACCCACGTGCTTCTTGGTTACTAATAGGCTTAGTTATAGTAGCTCTTTTTGGTGTTTCAAAACTAGAAGTGAAAGACACACCCGAAGATTTCTTTAGCAAAAGCCACGAAGTAAACACCACTACAGCGCATTTTTTAAAAACACGCGGCTGGGTTAATGATGTATCACTCTTATTTTCATCTAGCGCATCTTTAGAAAAAAAAGATCAAATTATTGAATCAGTCAAACAGCTACCGCTTGTAAAATGGGTTGAATACAGAAAATCGACAGTTGATTTTATTGCTGCAGCAACGCCCTCAATTAAAGATTCAGTTGAACAGATGTGGGAAGATTCACATTTTTCAGAACGATTGGTTTCCAAACAAGGTCCAGAGAGGGCCTTGATCTATATCAATTCCATGGACAATAAAAATGTTTCCACATTTAGGAAAAGCCTTTTTGAAATTTGCGGCTCTTTTTGCCAGTTTTCAAGCAGTCTCATTTCTTACAATGAGTTTGGCGAACGCGTCTTAGGAACTTTTTTTGAAAGCCTTTTTACGAGTTTGGTTTTAGTCGGACTTCTATTGGTAACGATAAAAGGTGCATTAAATTGGAAAACAATTGGATTTTTACTACTTACTTCATTTTGGGGCCCATTGGCATTGATTGCATTTTTTGTACTATTTAATATTCCAGTATTTTTTGTCTCTAGCATCTGTGCCGCCGTTCTAGTTGGCCTTGCCGGAGATAACTCAATTCAGTTTATTTTTGCTTCACGTAAATCCAATATTAATAAATCTGTCAACGGCCTTGCCTACGCCAGCTTTATAGTTACGGTTGGAATGGCGCTGCTTTTTTCGGTTTTTTTATTGTCTCCGGTTGCCCCATTACAAAAAATGGGTTTGTTTATGATCCTTGGGGTCATATTGATTTATATTGGCGACGTGTGGCTCCTTCGGGGATTGATTAAAAAATGAACCCGCCATCACTCGCACCAGAACACATTTTAACTCGATTATTTTCCTACAAGAACGGAAAACATAAACCAAGTTTTTGGTCCGCACAATCAGGTACCAAATCCTACGAAGCGATTTTGAATGATATCGCATTGGTCAGAAGCTCTTTTTATAAACTAAAAATAAAAAAGGGTGATTCCTGCCTTTTGCTGTTTCATTTCTCGTATCGGTTTTTAATTGTGATTTTCGCTATGCTCGCGGAAGGCATACTGCCCGTCTTAATCGACCCCAGGCTCAATCCATGGAAATGGAAATCTTTGTCTAAAATAGCCAAAGTCCGGTATGTCTTTTTAGAGCAAGAAACCCGTTTAGCGCGTATGTATTTTTTCCCGGCAATTGGAATTCAATATTTTAATGTGGATCAGTTATTTTCAGAAACTCAACAAAACCTCCCATTTGAAAAATTGGCAAACATCGCCCTATTGGATCCAATTCTGCTTTCGTTTACTTCTGGAACAACGGGATCTCCTAAAATCGTTTCTCGCACCCTTTCTGTTCTGGGTAGTCA
>JAYTTH010000081.1:0-9214 GCA_043745515.1 Pseudobdellovibrionaceae bacterium
AAGCTAAAAACATAAAGGAGATTCAATGCAACCATGGGAACAACAAGCTCAAACACTGACGCAAACTTGGTCTACAGATCCGCGATGGAAAGGGATCAATAGAAAATACACAGCTGAAAATGTGGTTTCTTTGCGAACGTCACTTCCTGTTGAGCATTCCATCGCTCTGCACGGCTCTAGAAAATTATGGAACTATTTAAACACGGAAGCATATGTAAACACTTTCGGCGCCTTGACCGGAGCGCAAGCTGTTCAAATGGTTAAAGGCGGATTGAAATCAATTTACCTTTCTGGTTGGCAAGTGGCTGCAGACAACAATTTATCTGGCCAAACGTATCCAGACCAATCTTTATACCCATCAAATTCTGTTCCACAAGTTGTTCAGCGCATAAATAATGCATTTCAAAGAGCCGATCAAATCGATCGCCAAGCAACAAAAGGCACGCCCAAAGGTACTGATTGGTACGCGCCTATCGTAGCCGATGCGGAAGCTGGCTTTGGGGGCCCTTTGCATGCCTTTGAATTGATGAAAAGCATGATCACGGCTGGCGCATCGGGCGTACATTTTGAAGATCAATTGGCTGCAGAAAAAAAGTGCGGGCATTTAGCAGGCAAGGTTTTGGTACCGACTTCGACTTTTACGCGAACTCTTCAATCAGCCCGGCTAGCGGCCGATGTGTTGAATGTTCCTTCAGTTATTATTGCTCGAACGGACGCATTGTCGGCAACATTGATGACGTCTGATATAGACCCTGCTGATAAGCCTTTCTTAACTGGAGAGCGAACTCCAGAAGGCTATTTCGTGATCAAAGGCGGCCTTGATTATGCAATTGCTAGAAGTTTGACCTATGCTCCGTATGCAGACGTACTTTGGTTTGAAACTTCAAAACCAGATTTAAAAGAGGCTGAATTATTTGCTAAAACTATCCATGCAAAATTTCCCGGAAAACTATTAGCCTACAACTGTTCACCTTCCTTCAATTGGAAAATGAATTTAACTGAAGCTGAAATCGCCAAATTTCAAAAACAATTGGGCGAATGGGGTTACAAATTTCAATTTATCACTTTGGCAGGATGGCATTTAATTAATTTCCATACTTTTAATTTAGCTCAGAACTATGCAGCTCATGGAATGCCTGCCTACGTTGAATTGCAAGAAAAAGAATTTGCAGCTCAATCTTATGGCTACACCGCTGTAAAGCACCAACAAGAAGTCGGGACCGGCTATTTTGACCAGGTTCTTAATATGATCACTGAGGGTACCTCTTCTACTTCGGCACTAAAAGGTTCAACCGAGCATGACCAATTTCATGGGGCTCCGCATACACATTAGTGTTTTCATTTTTTCAAAGTTTTATAAAGCCCTGATTTGTGATCGGGGCTTTTTTTTGCCAGCCTTAAGTGAGTCTTCAAGACTATTGCCAGACTTAGGTAAGACTTTTGCAATTTGTTCCTATGCCGATAAAACTCTTGAAAGTTCAAACTTATGCAAAAGGGCTGCTCATGAAAACAATGGTCGTCATTTCATTTATGTTGATTATATCGTGTGTTTCCAATCATCGTCCAACAGATCGAGATCCCCAAAGTGAAACTACTTATAAAGCGGAAACTATGCAGCTTTATGACAAGCTAAATGATAAAATTGCGGAATCTGTTGAATGGCGTGCTAAAAGTGAAGAATTTATTAAACTGATTTTAGACGACAGTAAGAAAAACACTCCATTCACAGCACAACAGACAGATGATTTTTTTGCGCAAGCCCGAAAGTATGTGAAACTTCGTCAGGAACTTTTTGGAATTACCAGAGCATTCCTATTTCTTGTTGAGAAAAATACTAAATCCAAAATTGCCCTCAACGAGCCTACAAGCAAAACCCCGAATGGAGAAACACTTTACACTTTGAATCCCAAAGATCAAGAAGGTCGAGAATTATTGTTTGGTTTAAGAGTGTCGCTAACGGCTGCCCTGATTTTATATGATAATTTTTTAACTGGCATTCAGCCGCACTACGAAAGTTCAATTTCCCGAAAAAAGCTGAAAGGTGACGCAGCAGAAGAATTCAAACACACGTTTACAGAAATCATTACCAGCTTTTTTGATTTGGAACAGCGTCGGGAGCTGGCTCGTGCGATGAATCTTTTCCTTACAGATTTCAATTCAAGAGGTCAGTATGATATTATGGTATCTGAAGCAGAATCAAAGCTAAATAATCAAATTTTGAACAGTATGTTTTTTAACTACATGTTAAAACAAGGTGTTGTCAAAGTAGCTTGGTCAGACAAATTTGCTGTTCAAGCCATCAATGCAAAAGACAACGCTAGTTTACTAAAAGACTCCGTTCTGTTTGGGGTCAGTTTCGCTTTTGGAAATATTGCTGGATCAATTTCGACAGAAAAACGAAAAGGCTACATGCTAACATTGCCGACCGCGAAAAAAGAAGAAATTAAATCAATACTAAAACCATTTGATATCTTGTTAGAAAAAACTCCATTCAAGCTTACGGATAAGGCGATTCCTGGCTATTACGGACATGTCGCAGTCTATCTTGGCACCAAGGCTCAACTGCAAGCTGAAGGCTTATGGGATCTCTTGAAATCTAAACCTGAAATGCAAAAACGAATCGAAGAAGGAAATACGATCTTAGAGGCCCTTCGCTATGACGACAGTGTGAAACTGGATATTAAAAACTTAAAGAAAACAATTAAAGGCAAAATGCAAGGCGTACAACTTAATTCTTTAGATCACTTTTTAAATATAGATGAAATGTTAGTTATTCGTAAAAGAAATGATATTACACCAGAACAAAAACATACCTATATGCTAAACTCTATCGAACAGTACGGCAAAGAGTATGATTTTAATTTCGACGTGCAAACAAAAAATAAAATCGTCTGCTCAGAGTTGGCCTATGTCGTCTTTACGGATATCGATTGGCCAAATCAAAAACAAGTCGGCCGATTTACAATTAGTCCAGATCATGTTATGGTCATGGCATTCCCTGGAAAACCATTTAAACCTGTGCTCATCTTCGATAAAAATCAAACGATGAAACAAGAAACCGATGTCAAAGACTTGTCACTAGAGCTTTTCAGAAATATTCAGGCTGACTACATGGATATGATTTACGAAGAAAATACAGTGTTCAGACACACGACGGATCCTCAGGAAATCACTCATATTGCAAGCGGAATTGCCGGGCTTCAAAAACGCTTAGACATGATCCGTGGAGCTACTGACACAATCGACATGGAATATTTTATCTTCAAAACTGAAACAGATGAAGCCTCTCGCATCATTACACAAGAACTAGCAAAAAAAGCTAAAGAAGAATCCAAAGTTCGTCCTGGCCAAAAGATCACTATTCGGCTTTTAGTTGATTCATCAGTGACAGTACTCAAATTTAAAAATGCCTATTCAACGTTATTGAATGAGCTCGGCATCAAAGTTCGTTATTACAACCAAAGTCCGCTTAAAGAATTCAAAAAAGCTAATTTGCGAAATCATAGAAAAACTTTGGTAGTAGATGGCCGTGAAGCGATCACGGGCGGTAGGAATATAGCTTCTGAATATTTTGATCTTTCACCTGACTACAACTTTTTGGATTCGGATATTTATATCAAAGGCAATATGGCGAAAACCATGAAAGACAGTTTTGAAACCTATTGGTACAGCCCCATGAGTGCCGAACCAGAGTATTTAGTCAATCATTCTCAAGCAGGGAAGCCGGACAAAGAATTCCTAGAAAAACTAGCCAAAGCTCGAAAGATGCTTTTGGAGTCTGAACATGATCGCGGTTACTTCAAATTATTGAATGCCACTGGCCGAGAAATGCTTGCTAAACAATTTACCACGACTTGCAATGACTCAACTTTTGTTTCTGATCTTCCGGGTGACACAACAGATTCACGTCGAGTTCTAAAAACAATTATGTCGACAGTTTCCAAAGCCACGAAATCACTTTCCATTGAATCTCCATATTTCGTAATCACAGACAGGGCTACTAATCTCTTCAACGAACTTTTAAAAATTCCTGGTTTTGAATTAAATATCCAAACCAACAGTTTGAAATCAACTGATGCCACTTATACAGTTGCTCATTTTTATCCGATCATTAAAGATTGGACATCTCGATTGGATGCAAAAGGAAAACAAATTGTTAATATGTGGATTTATAAAGGCGACAAACCTAACTACCAAAGTGTCCCAGACTTTAAGCCAACGCCAGACTGGGGTATCCATTCAAAGCGAGCTGTTATTGACGAAGAAACGACTCTTATAGGAACCTTTAACGTAGATCCTCGTTCAAGCGATATGAATAGCGAAATGATTTTCATCTGTGCTAAAAACCCACAACTAGCGGCTGATGTAATCAAAGATATGAAATATCGTCGTAAACAATCGTCTCATTTAGGAGTCAATGGCCTGCCGGATGATGGTTCTGATCTTTACGAAGGAAATGGTCGGCAGATATTAGAATTTTTAATTTTCAAAAACCTAGTAAGAATAAAGTCGGCAGAGGACTATTTATAATCCTACGCTTTTTTGATTCCTTCTGGCATTCGAGCACGACACTCAAACACTTTGGCCGGTGGGATATTCAATATGACCCATCGGGAAGAAACATCAAACCGATCTTCCAATTGTTTTTTGAATTTACGTCCCGAGCCTGTCATCAAAGCATTGCAAACCATATAGGTCTTAAAGTAGCCACCCGTTTCCAGGTGCTTAGCGACTTCATCCAGAATATTTCGTCTTGTAAAGTCATCAAACAATGACCAGGGCAATGTCGATACGATTAAATCATACTTTTTATCTTTGGTGTAGTCCGACAAGGCTTCTGCAGACGCACAGATAAACTTAAAATCTTTATATTTATCCGTAACAAACGAATACAAATCATTATTAATTTCAAACCCAAGGTACTTCTCTTTGTGCTTCATTACCTTATGTGCTTTTTTTGTGACAGCTCCGGCTCCTACTCCTAATTCCAATAAGGAACAATGATTGTCTGAGTTAAGCGGAGACAGAAGTCTTTTTACGGCAATCGACCCTGTTTGAAACAAGGTCGAAATCTGAAATGGCTCTTTTAATGCAGCTTTTAAAAAATGCAACGAAGCTGACATAAACTATTCAAACTCTTCTTCGATACTTGAACCTTCGGCAACGCCACGCACTTCATCGATGAAATTTTGTGATTCTTCTTCAAAATCATTATCTATATTCGCTTCATCAATTTCCAGCTCCTGAATAGCAGCAAGGAAATCCTTCTGGCTTCGTAAATCACGGCGGATCATTTCTAAAAATTTGTCAGTGTAACGAGCTGTTAAATCCTCGATGTAGCGGGCCAGTTTTCCATCAGTAAGAATTTTCTTTCGAACCTGAATATTTTTCCAATAAAGCAAATAGTGAAAACGACAGTAACTGTCTACTGTCGAAATTTGATCACAATCACGCGCTCGGCAAAGTTTATTACCGTCAGCGTCAGTTAGTTCGACATCTTCGTATTTTTTTTCCTTCGTTTCTGCTTCTAACAGCAAATCATCGTCTGTTTCATTGTCTAGTTCTTCAACAGCTTTTAGATCGTCTTCGTATTCTTCAATTTCATTGGATCCAACATCATCAATAAATACGTCGTCTAATTCATTTTCTTCTTTTGGTTTTTTAGCTTTTTTTCCGGCAGCTGCCGTCGCTGCCTTGGACTCCACTTTCTTAGTTTTACCGGAATCCGATACGATGGCTGCTGATCCCTTGGTTTTTTGTGCAACTTCAGGCTTTGCCGTCGTTTCTTTTCTCAAGTTTTGAGACTTTTCTTGTTCTTTCTTTTTTAGTTCTTTTTTTCTGAGATACTCTTGCTTGCTTGACTGCTCGATTCGAATTTCTTTTTTAGGAGCTTTAAATCCAGCGGCAGCAGGACCCGACTTTTTCATTTCAAATTTTCGGCCTGGAACAAAATTTTTGCCTTTAGCTTCAGGAAGTGGTTTACGTGCAGGTTTTTGCAGCTTGTCGAACTTTTCGACCTTGGCGGCAGGCTTAACCTCTTTCTTTTTCAAAACTACCTTTTTCTTGGGTCCTTTGTTAATCACTGTTGGGCGTACTGGCCCCTTAGTTGACTTGGACGATTTACCGTTTGCGCTAGCTTTGTGCGTTACTTTTTTCTTGTCTGTTTTTGCCATGGTTAAGCCTTCATTTACAATTGATATTAAGTCAACCCGAAATTATCTAACAATAATCGGTGCGTTGACGGACTTCACTTCTAAGCGTGACGCCGTTTTTTCCCCAGAGGTTCTTCCTTTGTAAAAAACTTCAGTTTTAACTTTCTGCGGTTTTAACCCGCCAGGCAAAAAAATTTCTGCCTCTTTTGAATTCAGGTTTAACCAAGTTCCCGTCACCCCAGAACTTTGGTAAGTCAGTTTTCCTGTTTTCATTTTAACATTGAAATCGGATTCTTTGGTAGCCTTCAAATCAATGGCTGCTTCATCGCTCATTATGTCATGTCGCCCTTGCGATTGTGTGATCGATATGCTGCCCTTAGACAACTCGATTTGAGAGCTTCCGGTTACCTGATTTAAAATAATGGCACCTTGATAGTTAAATATAGAATTATGCCCCGTATTCTTTTCTAGGGTGACGGTTCCGCCGTAATCATTAATTTTGGTATCGCCCATTGAATTTTTCATCGAAAATCTCACTTGAGATCCATTCAAATAAAGGGGGCCTGACTGGGCATCAAGATGAATGTCTCCGGAATTTAAAAACACTCGCCACTCACCTTGATTTTTAAATCCTTTAATGCTCCCTTTAATAACAACAAATTTTACGTTATTCTTCATCCCTTCAATATTAATATCTAGTTCATTGCCAACAATCGTCACAGGCAACAGAGGAACTTTGACTATCAAATGTTCTTTCGCGCCGATTTCAGCGCCCGTGTTGAATAATTTATTTTCATAGTCTCTCTCTTCAATTAGCAAAGAGCCACTGGCGTCTTTTTTAAAATTCCACAAAGACTTGTCTTTAATTCCAGTCAGTACCACTTTACCGTTTGTGGACTCCTGAAGTTTAATATCCCAACGACTCATTTTAAATTGAATGGCCGTGTAGTCAGCACCAACAGGCACTTCTAAGTTTTGAGCGTTTATTCTAAAAGCGATGCATATAAGGATAAAGTATTTTACAATCATTGACTCTCATTTCAAGTTTATTCATAGTCCAATGTCAACTAGTAACCCCACTAAGGAGCACACATGGACACTATCGTCATTGCTAATTCCAAGCGAACGGCTGTTGGATCTTTTCAAGGAAGTTTATCTACCGTGCCGGCTCCGAAAATGGGAGCTCAAGTAATTAAAAATCTGCTTGAAACATCGGCAGTTAAAAAAGAAGAAATCGACGAAGTGATCATGGGTGAAGTTTTAACAGCTGGCGTGGGACAGGCACCGGCCCGCCAAGCTGCTCTTTACGCAGGTTTACTTCCAAGCACAGTGTGCCTGACTGTAAATAAAGTGTGTGGGTCAGGCTTGAAGGCTGTCATGTTGGCTGCCGATTCAGTTCTCCTTGGTCATTCAAAAATAGTAATTGCTGGCGGCCAAGAAAATATGTCCTTAGCCCCCCATCTATTGGAAAATTCCCGTTCAGGATTTCGAATGGGGCCAGCAAGCATGACAGATTCAATGATTAAAGATGGACTTTGGGATCCCTATTCAAATATTCACATGGGTAGCCTCGGGGATCTGTGCGCGAAAGAATTTAATTTCACGCGTGAAATGCAAGATCAGTTTACGGTAGAATCCTACAAGATGGCTCAAGCTGCGATCGAAAAAGGCTATTTTAAATCTGAAATAGTTCCTGTCGCGATCGAAACAAAAAAAGGTACGACACTAGTTGAAAAAGATGACGAGCCTTACAATACTCAGTTTGAAAAGATACCGTCGTTAAAACCTGTGTTCAACAAAGACGGCTCGGTCACGGCTGCTAACGCGTCAAAAATTAACGATGGCGCGGCTGCTCATTTAATTATGACGTCACAAATGGCCGCTCAAAAAGGAATCAAGCCTTTGGCTCGGGTAGTTTCTTATGCCACGTTTGCTCAGGATCCTAATTATTTTACGACGGCACCGGTCGGAGCTATCAAAAAAGCGCTCAATCAAGCCGAACTTAAAGTTTCTGATATAAACATGTGGGAAATTAATGAAGCGTTTAGCGTTGTGACTTTGGTTACTATGAAGCAACTTGAAATACCTCGGGAGCGTGTAAACATGCACGGTGGCGCTGTGGCGATTGGTCATCCTATCGGTGCCAGCGGGGCACGCATTTTAGCAACTCTTGTTCATGGATTGCACACACACAATCAACGCTACGGTTTAGCGACACTCTGTATCGGCGGCGGCGAAGCCGTAGCGATGGTTATCGAGCGACTTTAGTTGGTCTATCTAAGCTAATTTCATTGTTTGATTCGGCTAGGGTAAACTATTTCCTGAAACTTTCGCTTTAAATCCGATAGACATTGCCTAGACTATGACCTCTTTACGCGTGATCCGACTTTGCCATTTGTAAACCTCGCGGTTGTGATTCGCACAAAGAACGCGCAGATTAGACGCTTCATTGCCTCCGCCAGCCCAAATAGGCTTGAGATGCACTATGGACAGCTGCCAGCGCGATCCACATTTTTTCCCACTGAGCTTTACTTAAAGTCACTTCCAGCCGAACCGAATCATCTTTTTGATGCCGGGTGGTAGTGGAGTCTTTTAGCTCAAGATTTAAAGTTTGGGCGACAATGACTTCGGATTCAGAAAAGGACTTTGTAGCTATATCGCATACCAGCTTTTCTTTAACGGCAGAATTTACTTTGGTACCAGATTTAGATTGTACCACACGGATAGCTTTCTGCACTATAGCGACTTGAGATAAATTCAATTCACCGGACTCAATCTTCAAAATGACGTCAGGCACTTCCAATGACAATCGTGCCGCATCGATTCGCCTTTGCGCGCAGCCATTGGTATAGCCAACGCTTTTAGTAAGATACTCAAACAAACTGCCAAAGCCAAATACCAGAAACAGCTTTCTTCGATCGACTTCTTTGATGTGAACAAGAATATCACTTAAGATTTCGCGCTCGCTGGTCACCAAAGATTTTAAATGTTCATCCAGCTTTTGGTTTGTTAAATTATTTAGATTCATCGGTTCACCTCATTTGCGATGAGGCAATCCTAAC
>JAYTTH010000082.1:0-2495 GCA_043745515.1 Pseudobdellovibrionaceae bacterium
ATCATCGAAATTTCCAACTTGATCGGCAAAACCCAGTTTAACAGCTTTTGTACCTGTAAAGACTCGGCCATCAGCGTAGTTATCTAAAGTTTTGTCATCTAGCTTGCGCGCCTCTTTCACGGTCTGTCTAAATTCTTGGTAGACTTCCGAAATCATACTTTGAAAAAGTTCTTTTTCATCGTCCCGCATCGTTCGAAATTCATTTCCAGAGTCTTTGAATTTTCCTGAGGTGATCGTAAATCGTTTAATTTTAGCCCAGTCATATAATTTTTCTAGGTTAGCAAATTCCATAATCACACCGATCGAGCCCACTAGCGAACCGGACGACGCTACTATTTTGTCACACCCAACTGCCGAATAATACGCGCCACTGGCCATTATTCCGGTGGTCACACAAATAATAGGTTTCTTGGTTTCTTCTCGCGCTTTTTTAATTGCATTATAAATATCCTGCGACGGACCAACCGCGCCCCCCGGGGAATTGATATTGATAACAATCGCTTTAATATTTTTATCTTTTTTATATTTGTTTAAATTTTTGATAAAGCGTTTTCCATTCATGATCACGCCACTCAATTCCATTTGTAGAATGCTATTTTTTGCCACGTCCATTTTTACGTCGTCGTCGTCGGATGAATTCAAATACGAGCCACCTTTTTTGAAAAGGAATCCCAAAACAAAAAATACAACTGCGATCATAGCTAATTTTATAAAAAAACTTTTTTTCATCTGATCTCTCCGATTGGTGACGTAAACGAGAGTTTAACAAAAAAAAGGACTCCGGAGAGTCCTTTTTTTAATCTTTACATGTAACGTCATAATTAGTTTTTAGAATCTGGCTTTACACCTTTAAGCGCATCTGCGAACACGTCGCCGAATGCTGTTTTTGAAGATGCTGTTGCTTTTTTAACATAATCATCAACATCAGCCTTTTGCTCTCTGAGCTTTACTAGCTTAGAAGACAAACCGATTTTTCGAGCATCTTTATCAATACTGATAACTTCTGCTTTTAAAACCAAGCCGGCTTTTGCAAAATCATCTGGTTTAGCGATCTTGTCAGTCGTCAATTCAGAAACGTGGATCAAACCTTCGATATCGCTTTCAAGTTCAACAAATGCTCCAAAATCAGCAACCTTAGTTACTTTCACATCGTGCTGTGTTCCGATTGCGTATTTAGTTTCAATATTTGACCAAGGATCCGCTTCAAGCTGTTTTAAGCCCAAGCTAAATCGTTCGTTTTCGATATCTACACCTAACACTACCGCACGAACTTTTTGCGCTTTAGCAAACATTTCTGAAGGATGATTGACTCGTTTAGTCCATGAGAAGTCAGAAATATGCACTAAGCCGTCAATGCCATCTTCGATTCCGATGAATACACCAAAATCAGTAACGGATTTAACTTCACCTTCAATGATTGTTCCTGGGGGATACGTATCCTTAAGTTCAACCCATGGATTGGCCATAAGCTGTTTCATACCTAAAGAGATTTTTCGATTTTCATTGTCGATATCTAAAACTTGCACTTCTACTTCTTGAGTGGGCTGTACAATTTGGTTCGCGTGCTTAACTCGTTTAGTCCAGCTCATCTCTGAAACATGGATTAGACCTTCAACGCCTTCCGCCAATTCAACAAATGCTCCATATTCTGTAACAGAAACAACTTTACCCTTTATCTTTTTACCGACTGGGTACGAAGCTGCGACAGCTTCCCAAGGATCTTGTTGCAATTGTTTTAGACCTAAAGAAACACGTTGTTTTTCTTGGTCATATTTTAATACTTTAACTTGGATTTCATCGCCTACGTTGATGACTTCAGATGGATGCTTGATTCGGCCCCAGCTCATGTCAGTAATGTGAAGCAATCCATCCATGCCGCCCAAGTCAATGAACGCACCGTAATCAGTGATGTTCTTAACCAGACCAGCAACGATAGAACCTTCACGCATAGAATCGATAGTTTGTGTTTTCAAATTCTCACGTTCTTCTTCAAGAAGGGCACGTCGTGAAAGAACTATGTTTCCACGTTTTTTGTTGAATTTGATAACTTTGAATTTATATTTTTTGCCTAAGAAAATGTCCATGTTCCGAACAGGTCTTAGATCAATTTGTGAACCGGGCAAGAATGCTTTAACGCCGATGTCGACTTGCAATCCACCTTTCACTTTTGCGATTACGGTACCTTCGATTACTTCTTCGTTTTCAGCCGCTTTAGTAATGTCAGTCCATGCGCGTAACATGTCAGCTTTATCTTTAGATAAAACGATCATGCCGTTTTGATGTTCAATTCGATCGATAAGAACTTCGATTTTGTCGGCGACTTTAACATCGCGAACGCCGTCTATCACTCTGAATTCGTTAATATCGATTAGGCCTTCAGATTTGTAATTGATGTCAACTAGGACATAATCACTCTGAACTTCAACTACGGAACCAGTTACGACATCCCCTACTTTGAAATCTTGCTGTTTTACTGAGTCACTAAAAAGCTTTTC
>JAYTTH010000083.1:0-32829 GCA_043745515.1 Pseudobdellovibrionaceae bacterium
AAAGATCAAAAAAATCAACTGGATACCCGTTGTTGCTGGTTTTTTAAAAAAAGATCAAAAGATTTTAGTGGGTCAACGCCCTGAAAATCATTCTTTGGCTGGCTTATGGGAATTTCCTGGTGGAAAAATAGAAATCGGCGAAACGCCAGAACAAGCTCTTAAACGTGAACTTGATGAAGAATTAGGTATCGAAGCGCAAGTGGGCCCCTTAAAATTGGCGTGCACTCATTCCTATGGAGATGTCGGAATAATAATATTGTTTTACGAAATCAATTTCTGGAAGGGTGAGCCCAAAGCTAAACATCATTTAATGCTAGAATGGATTTACCCTCAGGAATTAAAGCTAAGACCAATTCCCGAAGCCAATAAGAAAATATTAAACGATATCTATAAAGCCCTTGGGACGTGAGGTCGCGCTTATGTCAAAAATTCTTTTTGTCACACAACGCCTGACCACAAACAGCCTGAATCAAATCGAAATCATCAAACGCTCGGGGCATGAATTTACTATTGTTACATCACAATCTGAAAAACTAAGTAACTTGGCCCATTCTGACATTTTGTATTTTTTTTCTAATTGGAACTTGATTGAGCTAGTTAAGTTTTTACCGTCGTTCATGATCATAAATCCCGATATCGTGCATGTTTTTGTCGATTCAAAAGCATCTTTACGCACAGCTGATTTTTTTGCGGCCCTATCACAAATTTTTAACAAAATTTTCTCAGTTCAGTTTTTCTTGACTGAAGACTCATTTTTAAAAATACCAAAAGCCAAAAAATTGGTTTATTTGGCAGACGTCGTAACGGGTCCTCATCGTTCATTTTTGTATCACTTGCGCGGTATGCATGCGAAAAATAAATATCAAATCAAAGGTGTTATTCCGCCGGTCCTTCATCTTTCGGATAAGACCTCAGTACCCCCGCTTGCGGCCTTATTAAAAAATGAATTCATCAGTTACAATTTAATAGTGCCACTAAAAAAAGATGGTTTTGATGAAGCGGTCATTGTTGCTCTGGCCAAACGTTTTCCATTGCTATTGGCATTAGAAAAAGAATCCTGGACGGCCTCTGATATCAAAAGATTAAATCACGTTTTGAACCAAAACAGCTGTTGTCCTTGGCGGATTTGGCCACTAGAGACACTTAAAAATTTGAAACTAATTCCTGATTCTAATTTGTCGTTTTGGATGGCTGGAATGGATTTTGAACTTGATGAATGTATCCGGTTTTTTGAATTCACATTAAATAGAAAAATGAGAATTGTAATGGATCAGACACAATCTCGATTTTATCCAGATCTTTGGGAAAATAATCCGATGGCATCAATCGCCAATAAATTAGATATCCAAAACTATATAAGCCAATTTAAGCTTAACACAAAGTCTGGGGACAATTGGATGGAGCATCTAAACACAGCCTCTTTGGTAGACGTCAGTGTCAACGAGTTCAACCGACTTATTTCGAAAGCGACAAATACTCAGAATGAAAAAACCGTCTAAAGATATTAATGTCTGTTTAATTAGCCGCCGATTCCAAATTTTGAGTCGCGCTACCGACATGGGCTATATCTGGTCGATTGCTACCGGGCTAGTTGAACGTGGCTTTCGCGTCACGGTTATTTCGTATTCTAGTCCTATCAACAAGTATGAAATTGAGCGCGAAGGTGTGAAAGCCTATTTTCTAAATGATCAGGGATCCCCGTTTATTCGAAGTTCTTTTAAAGAGTCTGTTTATCAGAAATTTATGGAGCTCCATAAATTTAAACCTTTTGATATTGTTCACAGTTTAGATTCGTCTGGATTATTGATAGCGAAAAATCGAAAAGCACTTAAGGTTAAATTTGCCTTTGATGTGGAGGCAACTCAAATATCTCAAATTTTTTCAATCATCGGAATGAGCCAGGAAACAGTTCGGGGCGTGTTGACGACGTTTGCGGCTCTTTTATACAAGTTTTTGACTACTTATTTGGGAAAAGACCGCGAAATTCTAAAAAATGCGGATAGTGTTTTTGTAAATCACCCTCAGCAAAGAGTTATGCTAGAACGCTATTATCTCTATCCAGACTTTCATATTTATTCTTTGCCCTATGGTGTGGAAATCGGCGATTTAGACTTACGCGAAAAACCTGTCGAACTGAAAAAGTCATTGGGACTACCTGAAATCTCACAAATTGCGATGACCTTATCTGATATGACTGAAATGGATGAAATAATTAATATTCTTATTTCTTTTGAAAAAGTCGCCCTTAAGAAACCCAATGCCTACCTTATCATTGTCGGCAAAGGGCCCTTGATGAATCAAATCGAACTCGAAATATTAAATCGAGTGCTTGGCAGTCGAGTCATTCTGACCGGAGCCCTTAAGTCGCAGGACCTGTTTGATTACATTTCCCTTTGCGATATCTTCGTAAACTTAAGTTCCCGAACCACAGGTCTTGAACCTGCGCAAATCGAAGCCATGTCCCAAAAGAAATTAATTATCGGGTCCGAGGTAAGCCCTTTGTCGAACATTATTGAAGATGGAATGGACGGATTTCTTATTCGTCCCGCTGATACAGAATCGCTCTCTAATTTAATTATCGAAATTTTCTCGGGGACTTTACCTATCGATGAAATGGGTGAAAAAGCAAGGCAAAAAGTCCTGGAAATGTTTGATCGTAAAAAAATGATCTCTGGAATTTATAACGCTTACTTGAAAATATTGGGCATGAGTCCAAATTAGTCTGTAATGCAGTAAGTCCATTTAAAAAAGCCTTTCCCATCACAAAAAAGTTTATATAATCGAGTAGTTAGCGCCATTCCAAAGGAAACCCAATGCCACTGACTAAATCAGACTTAATAAATAAAATTTCAGAAAAAGCAGGAATTACGCGAGTAAAAGCGGAAACTGTTGTAAACACTATTTTCGATACAATGATTGAATCTCTTCTACGAGATGACAGGATCGAAATTCGAGGCTTTGGATCTTTTGTGAACAGACAATACTCTGCTTACAAAGCCAGAAACCCCCGTACTCGCCAAATCATCGAAGTAAATCAAAAGAAAATACCTTTTTTCAAAGTAGGCAAAGAGTTGAAAGAAGATATTAATGAGCCGGCGAAGAAATAAATATTCAATTATATTAAAAAAAAATTAATGGCTCGTTGATCCAAATGCACAAAATAGGGAATATCTTGCACGCCGGCAATACTTTGGCCCTTCTTTTTTGTTAGCATAGTTTCTTGATTAAATCCTCAGTGATTTTTGAAATTTCACCAACCCCTGAAGTACGATGATATTTTGGTGCTTTCGTGTCACCGCTGTGGGCCCATTTTTCATAATATATTACTAAAGGTTTGGTCTGTTGATGGTAAATATCTAGGCGCTTCTTAACAGTTTCTTCTCGGTCGTCTTCGCGTTGCACAAGGGCTTCACCAGTGACGTCGTCTAGGCCTGCCACCTTGGAAGGATTGTATTCCAAGTGATAGGTTCTTCCCGATGCTAGATGCACACGACGTCCGCTCATACGTTTGACTATTTCTGCATCTGGAACTGTGATTTCTACTACATGATCGATTTTTATTCCGGCATTTTTAATTGCTTCTGCTTGAGGCAATGTTCTGGGAAAGCCATCAAACAAAAACCCATTCTTACATTCGGGCGATGCGATTTTCTTTTTCACTATTTCGATTATAATATCATCTGAAACCAAAGCACCTGAATCCACGATAGCTTTCAGTTTCAAACCCAAGTCACTTTGCGCTTTGATTTCAGCGCGCAATATTTCGCCTGTTGAAATTTGTGGAATATTGAATTTATCTTTCAAAACTTGTGCTTGAGTACCTTTGCCCGCGCCCGGAGGACCTAACAATATAATTTTCATTTTTTACCCGCTATTTTCAATAGGTTAAACAAGTCTCTGACCTAATTACTTTTTCAACAGAGTGTCAAGAAGCTCGTCTTAAAAAAGGCCGACGCAGAACATATTTTAGTAATTTTTTAGAGCCTGTTCCCAAACGCGTGATTTAAATTTTTAGGTCAAATTATTTAGTTCAAATTTATTGAAAATTTACCAATAGAGGACGGCATCTTTCAATTTGCAGACAGTCCTGTTTTTTTTTCACTATGCATGTGCTCCAAATCGTCAAAAAGCACTTCCCTTTAGGTATAGTAATTGTAAAGTGAATGTGTGGGTGGGTGGCAGAATGGGGTTAAGAAAATATATATTTTTCATGTTTATTTATTTGACAAGTTGTTTGTCCGAAAGTGGATCAAAAACAGAAGCGGAATCAAAAACAGGGTTCAACTCTAATTATTATTGCGAAGAGTTCAGTATCACCCCGCCAGCAGGGCGCAACTGGCGAGATTTAGTTCTAGCCGATTTAAACAAATCAAAATTTCCATTGTTTTTTGATCCTCCTGCGCAAAGTGACCTTATGAAATACTGTCCAAACTTTCCAAATCTTACTGACGAAGAAAAGAAAATCATTTGGCTTAGAGTAGTTGATGGCATGGTTTATTTTGAAAGTTCATGTGAAACAGGCGCATCGGGAGCTGGTCCAAACGGGACTGCATACGGTATACTTCAACTTCATTTGGGACGCGAGCAAGATTATGCCCGCGATTGCCGCAAGAATGATTCTAAAAATAGCAGTCGTTCCGTATTTTGCGGATTATCTATGGTTCACGATCAATTAGGCGAAAACAGTAAGCTATTTTTCGAGGGGTCCTATTGGGAAGTTTTACGCCCTAGGGGCCATTCTCAACGAGCCAAACAAATCGCGAGTCACATCTGGTATTACCCACTTTGCCAACCTCAACCAGAAACTCCTGGAAAAGCGCCAAAACCAACCGTAAATAAAATCCCGTTGAATTCTAGTCAGTAGACTTCAAATTTGGTTGCCATCAAAGCAAATCAATTTGGGTCTCTCTGACTAATGGAGTCCAAACCACTTAGTTTTTTTGATTTCTGTTTCTTGAAAAAGAGCCATAAAAAGACGGTCAAGTCCCATAGCAATCCCAGCTGTCGGGGGTAAACCTTGGCGCAGGGCCTTCATAAATCCTTCGTCAATAGGCAGTTGTTCCATGCCATTTGATTGTTTTTTCAGGTTGTCTTCAATAAAACGTCGTTCCTGAATCTCTGGGTCGTTTAGTTCATAAAACGCATTTCCCAATTCTAAATCTCGCCAATAAACCTCAAACCGTTGAGCCCAACCTGTATTGTCTATTTTTGCCAAAGCCGCCGCATAAGGTGGATAGTCGCTCAAAAACACAACAGCCTCCTGATTGATTTGGGTTTCTACAAGTTCCAAATTTACCAAAGTAAACAAATCATCTAGGCTCATTGTTTCATTGAAATAGATCTTTTTTTTCCCTAACCATTTTTTTAATTCTTCAGCATTGGTGGCAGGGGTAAAGTTCAGCCCATGCTTGTCCAAAAGAATCTTTTGGAACGTGGCGAATTCAAATTTTGGCTTTTTAGATTTTAACCGCAGCTCTTTTATTAAAAACAGAATCAGATCTTTTACATCATCACGAATATCATCCAAAGTGGCAAAGGGACGATACCATTCTATCATCCAAAATTCTGGCTGATGTTTTTGCGAGTGTTCATTGTTTCGAAAAACTTTAGTAATTTCATAGACCGGTAAAAGAGTCTGTGAAACTATTTTTTTTAAATGGAGCTCCGGACTGGTAATTAAAAATTTGTTCTGAAGAGAACGCCCATTTTTATAGACTGTTTTAAACACATCAATCGTAGGCTCCGGCCCTGGATTGGATACCAGGGTAGGCGTATTTACCGTCAAAAAATCGCGGGAAGTAAAAAATGCCGAAACAGTTTGAATAAACCGGTTCCAATCGGCCTGCCGCTTTAATTTTTTAGGTATGTCGTTTTCCTCCCAGGGATCTGACAAAAGATACGGAGCCAGTAGGACGCAGTCGCCGTTTTTCTTAATTCCAATAATATCCCCTGGGATAAGAATACTCTTCCAATCGATTGCTTTGGAAATCTTTTTATACGGCACCTTCAATTGCTTCTTCGTCTGCACATTTTGAGATATTACCAAATATAGCTTATGAAGGGCAGTAACCCGACCCTTTAGCCTCAACCCGTCTGCATCTGGGTAAGGGGGCCATTGCTTTTTCAAGAAAGCGTCTCTGAAAAGTGATTTTAATTGATCTGTCTGTTTACTCATTGATGGTATTTTGTATCCAGAAAATGCCCGCAAATCAACGGACCTTGTAATCTTTGATTACGCACTGTTTTACCTAAATTCAATTAGCCTTGGAAGTTAATTTAGATTAGGTTACCAAGCATCTGCCATATGAGCTTTTATTTTAGGAGATCCCGTGTCGCATAGTTCTAGAATTAAAAACCTCATTTCCAAATTTAAAAATGAAGTCGAATTTCTAGGCGTGAAATCCGTAGTTGAAAAGACGACTCAGATATCGGTGCGCAACGAACTCGCCGAGGCTCTATCGACCCAAATAGATTCTGGCGTTCGTATCGAAGTGATGTTTAACCAGCACATTGGGTACGCGTCGACAACCGACACCTCAGACGATGGCTTGCTGCGCGCATTTCAACTAGCCAAAGCCCAAACCAAACATATGAGTGCAAACAAAGCGTATCCGTTTCCACACAGCATTCGGCCAAAGGCCCTTGGGCAGTATCGATCACAAATTCAAAAGCCCCTAGATACACTATCATTGAGCCAAATGCAAAAAGTCTTGCAAGATTGCACGCAGGCAATGGCTGCATCCCCGCTTATTTTTTATCGAGCGGCCAATGCATCGATTGTTGAAACAGAAGAAATTAAATGGGATTCATTAGGTTCTGAATTTTCACAAACCTTTTCAATTGTAAATTTGGATCTTATGGCCCGGGCGCAAGACCAAAATGATATACAAACTCGTTCGCATAATTTGTGTTTGCAAATCGGCGCTGAAGTTTTTTTACGAAATCTACTTTTTCCCTTGGCAGATCAAATTGCGAAAGAAGTATTAGAACTAATAAAAGCCCCCAATTGCCCCAAGGGCCCACTTGATTTGATTATTTCCCCAGATCAAATGGCCCTTCAAATTCATGAAACAGTTGGCCATCCGCTAGAAATCGATCGCATTTTGGGTGATGAGCGAAACTATGCAGGCTGGTCATTCGTAACAATGGCCGATTTTGGTCATTTAGATTATGGCAGTAGTAAAATGAATATTACATTTGAACCCGATCGTTTTTCAGAATTGGCATCCTATTCATTTGATGATTCTGGTCTTAAAGCAGAAAAACAGTTTTTAATTCAAAACGGACGCCTCAAGCGCGGCTTAGGAAGCCTTGAGTCTGCCGAGCGCAGTCAGTCGCCGCCGGTTGCTAACTTTCGATCAAGCTCCTGGAATCGCCCGCCAATAGATCGAATGGCAAATTTGAATTTAGAGCCTGGAACTACCCTTTTGAAAGATTTAGTTTCCAAAGTGGAAAAAGGAATTTGGATGTCGACCAATCGCTCTTGGTCTATTGATGATTATCGTCGCAAGTTTCAATTTGGTTGTGAATATGGTGTCTTAATTGAAGAGGGGCAGCCCAAAGGCGTCGTTAAAAATCCTAACTACCATGGCGTTAGTGTACCTTTTTGGAATAAACTAGCTGATACCAGTATTGAGTCTGGAGTTTACGGATCATTTTATTGCGGTAAAGGTGAACCCAATCAAATTATTCGAGTCGGCCATACGTCCCCGTATTGTTTGTTTAAAAATGTAGATATATTTTGAGGCCAAATGAAAAACGAATACCTTGATCGAATACTAAAGAGTTTTCATAACTGTGCTGATTGGACGTTTCAAAATATCCCAGCAGAATCATCAGCTACTTTGTCGCTGGATGCGGAAAGCACTCTATTTGTTAGATTTAACAATCATAGAATTAGGCAAAATTCCAATGTTGACCAAGCGACCTGTCGGCTGCTGCTGACTTGGAACAAAAAATCGTATCGTTTTTTATTTTCCCTGACGAGCGATCTTGACGACGATTTATTAAAACTAAAAGTCGCGGTTTTAAAAATACTGGGGGAATGGGAACATTTGCTTTCTGAAAATGTAGATTTCAAAATGGCTCAAGATCAATCCTCGTCTAATTTTTTATGGAGCGAGACAAAACCTCTTGAGGTTATTGATTCTGTAATTAGGTTTACAGCTCATTTGGATTTCACAGGCCTTGTAACTATAGGACCAGTATTGAACTGCGTTCGAAACTCGAACGGTGTTAACCACGAATTTTTAACCGATATTATTACCGTCGATTATTCTTTGTATGATGGCCCACGTGCGGCGAAAGGACTTTATTCTGCCCGAGACTGGCGTGCCGACGTATTTACCGAAGGACTTCACGAATCGCAAAATCTTTTGGACTCACTGAAAAAGCCAAAAGTGGATTTAAAACCAGACACCTATCGCGTGTATTTGGCGCCCGCTGCGGTTTCTGAGCTTGCTCAAATGCTGAATTGGGGCGCTGTCAGTCAGAAGTCCTATAAATTGGGACGTAATCCATTAAAACGCTGGATTGAAAAGGAAATTTCGTTATCCCCATTACTGACCATTTCCGAAGATTTTGAACTGGGATTGGGTCCGCAGTTTAATGGTTTGGGCGAAAAGTCCCCGCCTTGTTTATCTGTAATACAACACGGTCAAATAAAAAACTTATTAACCTCTACCAAAACGGCGATAGAATTTGGTGTCGATAGCAATCTAGCGGACGAAGAGGAGGGGTTTCGATCCATGAATATTGGCACAGGGGGATTGAAGCGTGATCGAATTCTTGCGGAGCTCAACACTGGGCTATTTATTTCGAATTTGCACTATTTAAATTGGTCAAATCCGATGGAAGCGCGAATTACAGGAATGACTCGCTACGCCTGTTTTTGGGTGCAGAATGGGGAAATCCAGGGGCCTATTGTTGATTTGCGTTTTGATGATACCTTATTTGACCTTTGGGGATCAGAACTAGAGTCTGTAACCGAGTTTTCAGATATTGAACCGCAAACATCGACCTATTTCCAAAGACAATTAGGTGGTAAAAGAACACCGGGTATGATAATTAAAAAAATGAAATTTACGCTTTAGTTTATCGAACTATATACAGTTAGTTATAAAAATTGAACTCTATTATTTAAAAAAGGATGTCGTATGGAATCTTGGTTTCAAAGTATGAAAACAAAGTTATCACAGCAAATAAATCAAAGTTCACAAGTTAAAAAAATGGTGGCCGAGTTAAATAAACTCAACAAAGAGTTTACTTCTAAAAAAGGTCAGATCAATTCGTATTTAAGTGCTGAAAAAAACAAAACTGTTAAACAGGCTCAAGGTAAATACAAAAGCATCGTAAAACAAGTCAATCTGACTCAAAAACAGCTAGATCGTGACGTTAGAAAAACGGTTCAGCAAATCAAAAAGTCTGCGTTGCAATTAGAAAAAAGCTTAGAAAGCTACAAAGACAAACTTTTGGATCAAAAAACTAAAGTAGAAAAAAAGTTTTCGACTCTTAGTAAAAACAAGACGACCAAGCGAATGACCTCAAAGTCAGCTCCTAAAAGAAAGCGAACTACAACTAAATCAGTTTAAAAAGGACTGACCATGAACTCAACCAATCAAGAATTTGAATCACGTCATATCGGACCTCGCGAACACGAAATCACAGCGATGTTAAAAGAGATTGGGTTTTCCAATATGGAAGATCTGGCTCGCCAAGTAGTTCCGAAAACTATCCTGGATACCAAGCCCATGGCTGTCGGTGATGGCGTTTCGGAAGCGGATCTATTGCATCAATTAAAAACAATGATGCAAGAAAACAAACTTTATAAAAACATGATTGGTCAGGGTTATTATGGGACCCATACGCCCACAGTGATTCAAAGAAATATTTTAGAAAATCCTGTTTGGTACACGGCTTACACGCCCTACCAAGCTGAAATTTCGCAAGGTCGTTTGGAATCTATTTTAAACTTTCAGACTTTAGTCAGCGATTTAACCAAAATGGAAATTTCTAACGGATCATTGTTGGACGAAGCGACGGCCGCTGCGGAAGCTATGTCTATGGCCTATCATATGGCCAAGCATGCCGATTCAAATTCATTTTTGGTTTCTTCAAAACTGCACCCTCAAGTTATCGAAGTTTTAAAAACACGTTCGGAACCGCTGGGTTTAAAAATGATAGTTCAAGACATTGCATCTTGGGATTATTCGAATAAACCCTTCTGCGTTTTTATTCAGTATCCCGATACTGAAGGCTCGGTTGAAGACTTTAAGGCTCTAGCTCAAAAGGCACACGATAACCACGCTTCCGTTTGCGTAGGATCTGACCTACTAGCCTTGACAATGCTTGCGCCGCCCGGAGAATGGGGTGCTGATATTGTTTATGGAAATTCACAAAGATTTGGAGTTCCGTTCGGATATGGAGGCCCCCACGCCGCGTTCTTAGCGTGCAAGGAAGCCCACAAAAGAAATATTCCCGGTCGAATAATAGGTATTAGCAAAGATTCACAAAATCAACCGGCACTCAGATTGGCATTGCAAACGCGTGAACAACATATTCGCCGTGAAAAAGCGACCTCAAACATTTGTACCGCCCAGGTACTACTGGCCAATATGGCGGCTATGTATGCAGTCTACCATGGCCCCAAAGGATTAAAAGAAATCGCTGACCGCGTGACGACACTGACGTCTGCCACGGCGTTGGGCTTGCGGGACTTGGGATTTACTGTTTCGAATAGAGCTTTTTTTGATACACTTACGATTGAAACCGATTTAGCCGAGTCGATACTAACTACTGGCTATGCCAATAAATATAATTTTCGCTTAACTGCAAAAAATAAAATCTCTTTGTCATTTGATGAAACGTGCACGGCGTCGACAGTGAACGACGTATTAAGAATGTTTGCACAACATTCTAAAAAACCGATGTCACTATCATTTGAAATGCTTAAAGGAAAAGCGACACCCAGCTGGGCCACGTCGCTGAATCGTACGTCTTTGTTTCTGACTCATGACACGTTCAATTCCTACCATAGCGAAACGGAACTTTTACGTTACATTCATCGTTTGCAAAACAAAGATTTCACTTTGACTCATTCAATGATCCCGCTAGGTTCCTGCACTATGAAGCTCAACGCTACTACAGAGCTTGTTCCAGTTTCTTGGCCAGAGATTAATCAAATGCATCCCTTCGCACCGTTGTCTCAAGCCCAGGGGTACATGAAATTGATTAAAGACTTGGAAAGTAAACTGTGTGCCGTGACTGGCTTTGCTGCTGTGTCGCTGCAGCCAAACGCGGGTTCCCAGGGCGAATATGCCGGGTTATTAGTGATTCGTGAATATTATAAATCAAAAAATCAATCCAATCGGGATGTGTGTTTAATTCCCGTGTCGGCTCATGGAACTAATCCGGCATCGGCTGTAATGGCTGGAATGAAAGTCGTTCTGGTTCAATGTGATGATCAAGGAAATGTGGATTTAGCTGATCTTAAAAAGAAAGTCGATGAAAACAAAGCTAATTTGGCAGCACTGATGGTGACCTATCCGTCTACTCATGGAGTATTTGAGGAGCACATCACTGATATCTGTAAAATAATTCACGATAATGGCGGACAGGTTTATATGGACGGCGCCAATTTAAATGCACTTGTCGGTGTGGCTCGTCCTGGTGAGTTTGGTCCCGATGTATCCCACATGAATTTACATAAAACATTTGCGATACCTCATGGCGGCGGCGGACCCGGGGTTGGCCCTATCGGCGTAGGCGCCCATTTGAAAGAATTCTTACCACGCTTAACTAGCGTTCCTGAAAGCGGCCCTGCACGCGGAATTACGTCAACAACATCAGCTCCCTGGGGAAGCGCCAGTATTCTGCCAATCTCGTGGGCGTACATCACAATGATGGGCTCAGAAGGTTTAAAAAAAGCGACTTTGACAAGTATTTTGAGCGCAAATTACATTGCGAAGAAATTGAATCCTTATTTTCCGGTACTTTATAAAGGACGCGAAGGTTTAGTAGCCCATGAATGCATCATTGACCTTCGACCGGCAAAGAAAACTTCGGGTGTCGACGTGACAGATGTTGCCAAACGCTTAATGGATTATGGTTTTCACGCCCCTACTATGAGTTGGCCAGTCGCTGGAACCCTTATGATTGAACCAACAGAAAGTGAATCCAAAGCGGAATTAGATCGATTTATCGAATCCATGATTCAGATTCATTCAGAAATCAAAGCGATCGAAACTGGTAAATATCCGCTCGAAAAAAGCCCTCTGGTGAATGCGCCTCATACGGCCCAGATGGTGATCAAAACAGAATGGAATTTACCTTACACTCGCGAAGAGGCCGCGTATCCAAAGCATTGGCTGAGACAAAATAAATTGTGGCCTGCGGTTGGGCGAATCGACAATGCCTATGGTGATAAAAACCTGGTTTGTTCGTGCGCGCCCCTTGATAGCTATAAGTAATGCAAAAAAAAATACTCTTAATTAGATTAGATAAAATTGGTGATCTGATTTGCACGCTGTGCACGGATGATCACCCAACCCTAAGAGAGTATTCGACACATTGGTTGATTGCTAAAAATTTAGACTATATTCCCGAGCACTCGGCGCCAAAAAGAGTCTATTCATCGATTTCAAAAGATGGTGCTGGTTTTTCTGATTTGTATGACATTTTAAAGACCAATTCATTTGCAGCCTCTGTGAGTTTTCAATCCCCTTGGTGGGTCCACTTTTTATTGTTTTATTTTAAAATTCCCATTCGTGTGGGGGTTTTATCTCAGTGGCATTCGTTTTTATTTCTGAACGCGGGTGTAAGACAGAAACGATCACAGGCCAGCAAACATGAAGCCGATTACAATTTTGATTTGGTCAATCATTTGGCCAAAAAACTTGATCCAGAGTCCGCTCGTTTAATTACCGATACTCCTATTTTAAAACTTCAGGCCGATCCCGCGGACTCTTTGTTAAAAAAATGGGGGTTAAGCCCGGGTGAATATTTTGTTGTGCATCCAGGAATGGCTGGCAGCGCACTGAATTGGCCTCAATCGAGATACATAGAGTTTATTAAATTATTTCATGCTCAGTATCCCAAGATTAAATTAGTGATGACAGGAACGGCTAGTGATCATCCCTATGTTAATGAAATTCGCACCGCCTATGATTCCAAGTCGTTTTTTTTAAGTCTACAGTCTGAACTAACTTCGAATGAACTTTTATCCCTGTTAAGTGCTAGTTGTGGTTTATTAGCCCCCAGTACGGGAGTTATGCATTTAGCTGCTTCGTTGGGGGTTCCGACTTTTGGCATTTATTCACCGGTCAAAGTGCAACAGCCTCGACGCTGGGGCCCTCGGGGACCAACTACAAAAACCTATCAGCCATCCGTAGCTGTTGAAAATGACCCAGATTGCATGGCCAAGCTTGAGCTTTTTACAGACTTTAAATCTGATTTTGACAAAATTCTTTCGTCAGCCAATAAATAGATTCCATGAAGCGAGAATTTCAGATACCAGAATCTTTAGAAGCATTTATCAATGAAAATTTAAAAGACTTTGGAATCACACTTTCCAGTTCAAAAAAAATCGCTAGTTGTGTTCACTGGCAATCTGATTTTTACATTCAAAATCCAAATCAGCAGACCCCGTGGAAAGACGAACGCGCCCAAATAGCCCAGTGGGCGTATTACCTGCCGCTCAATTTTCTTAGAAATCTGAGCGTCTTAACAGAATTAAAATCACAGGTTCCACTGCCGGCCTTTGATGGGGCTTTGGATTATGGTGCTGGCCAAGCCGCCTCGTCGTGGGCCCTTAGGCATTTGGGCTTTCAAGGTCGTTTGTCATTGTACGATCGTGTGCCGATGGATCCAAATGTTGCCAGTGGTGTTCGCGCAGAAATCATCCACAAAATTGATCCCGTACAATTCAAAAATCAACTCGCATTTTTTTCCTACAGTCTAACGGAAATAGAAACTCGTCACGATCTGATGATTCAGTTTCCTTTTTTAGTCATTATCGAGCCATCAACGCAATCTGAGGGAAGGCGTTTGTCTGAAACTCGGCAACTTTTGATTGATAACGGCTATCATATTTTGGCTCCTTGTACTCATCAAAAGAAATGTCCGCTGATCACCCATTCCCAAAAAGATTGGTGTCATGATCGTATCCTGTTTAAGAAGCCGCTGTGGATGGCGCAATACGAAAAAAGTCTTCCGTTTCGAAACGACAGTCTTACGTTTTCCTATTTAATTGCTTTTAAAAAAAGCCTTTTAAAACCCGAATGGACGCGCAGCGACAGCATTTTAAGAGGGCGCCTAACTGGCGACAATTTGACCGAGAAAGGAAAAGACAAGCAGCTGGTTTGTTTTGACGAACAGCGAGTGTTTCTAACTTGGATGCATAAGTCTAAAATAGAACAGATTCTTCCTCGCGGTGGCTTGGTTGAAATTCCTGAAGATCGAGAGCTTGTTTCTAATGAGCTTCGAATGAAAAAGGAAATTAGATACCTTGTATAAGAAAAATTTGATTTTTTGTTATTGCCTTTTATTTTTGGCATCGCCATTATCCATCCCGTAGCAAAAAATACTCATTTTGGAACTAGTCAAAATAAAAAATTTTTCGCTCAAAACAAGCAGATTTAAGGCTTGTAAGTGTGCTTAATGATTGAGCCACTGACCATAGGGGCATTAAGACGAACTCTTGATGAAATGGCGATGATAAAAACAATACTCGTTGGACTGTTAGTTTTCTCAGGGATGGCTTTTGCAAAATACACTAATGAATCTTATTACGTGTATGATAAAACAAATTTAAAATACTTTTTACCTTATAAAACATTGGTCGTCGATCACGTGTCACCAATTGGTTTTGAAGTCTACGGCCCCAAAGGGTTGGGCGCTTACATTCAAAGAATCAATGTACGGGCCGCTGTTCTAAAAACGCCGACATTTGTTTCACGCGCTCGATACGCGACTCCCGAAGAAACGGCTCAACGCGTGCAATTGGCTGTTTCTAAATTTCCACAATTGGCCCAAATGTCATCGATTGGTAAAAGCGTTAAAGGTCGCGACCTTTGGGTCATTAAAATTTCTAAAAATGTTGGGCAAAACGACAACCGCCCTGAATTCAAATACATCGCTAACATGCATGGCGATGAAATCATTGGCCGCGAAATGATGGTGCTGCTAATCGAAGATCTTTTGTCTAACTACGGCAAAGACGCATTCATTACAAATTTAGTTGATACCACTCAAATCTATATTATGCCGTCAATGAATCCAGATGGAGCCGCCGTTATTCAGCGAGGCAATGCGAACTCAGTCGATCTTAACCGTGATTTTCCTGATTTTTCTACTAGCGATAATAAAAATATACCTGATGGTCGTGCGATTGAAACTCAAGCGATTATGAAATGGCAAGCGTCTCGGCATTTTGTTTTCTCAGCAAATTTTCATGGTGGTGCCGAAGTCGTGAGCTATCCATTTGACACAATCCCTGACAAATTCCCAATGTTTGATTTTGTTCATGCCGTTAGCATGGAATACGCTTCGAATGCTCCTTACATCGGCGCTTCAAAAGTTTTTAAAAGTGGAATAACGGATGGCTATGATTGGTATGAAGTTAATGGCGGCATGCAAGACTGGAGTTTTCACTGGTACCAAGATCTACAAATAACAATTGAATTATCAAATCAAAAATACCCAGATCCATCGACAGTGCCGTCGTATTATCAGCAAAACAGAAGGGCAATGTTGGCTTACATTGCCAGAACTCATACGTTGAACCAAAGCCGAATGGTAAGAAGATAAAATAAGTTTTAAGTATTTAACTAAAATTAATTTCATAAGAAGGGAAAAAATATGAAAAAAATGTTACTCTGTTTAGCTGCCCTGTTTGTAGTTTCTACTCAAGTGCATGCGGTTACTTATGTTGACCCGGCCTTGAGCGCGTTCTTAACCCAGAGATCGGTGCAATCTACTCGTGTAGTCGTTTTGCTAAAGTATCCGACGAACTTACCAGCTCCTCGTCGCTACGATGGTCCGTCTGTTAAGCGATACTTGATGCAGATGTACCAGGCCGCTGCTAAAGATTTGGCGGCGACAGTTCAAGCCAATCCCAATGATTTGAAAGTGACTGATCAATTTTGGATCAACAATTCATTGGCGATGGATGTTACGCCGGCCGGAATTCGATTACTTTCTCAAAATGCAACTGTTGAAAAAATCTATGCAAATAGAAAAATCGTTTACGCGCAGCCGGTTACAATGGGCACTAGCCGGGGACTTCGTGACACTAAAGATTTCACATACGGTCTTAAAGATCTAGGCATCGAAAAATTAAATACCGAGCGTCCAGATATTCAAGGCCAAGGCGTTATCGTTGGTTTAGTTGACACTGGTATCGACGGCAAACACCCAGCACTTCAAGGCAAAGTTCCTGTGTTTTATGATGCCGTTGCAAATAAAATCACAGAGCCAGTTGATCGCGCTCAGCACGGTTCGCACACAACTGGAACTATTCTTGGTGGTGACCGTGACGGTATAAAAATCGGTGTGGCTCCCAAAGCAAAAATGTACGGTAGCGCCGCTTTAGACGGCTACGATAAAATGCTAAAAGCCATGCAGTTTATGTTAGATCCAGATGGCAACCCTGCCACAAATGATTCACCTCGTTTGATCAGCAATTCCTGGAATGCTGAGGGCGCCCCAGATATCGAATTATTTTATCGCGCAATCACAGCTTGGGAAGCGGCTGGAATTCTTCCGGTGTTTTCTGCAGGTAACGCAGGACCGGGCCCACAAACAATCACTAAGCCACATGAACACCCAGCTACTTTAGCTGTTGGCGCAACTGGACCTGATTTCAAAATTGCTTCTTTTTCTTCTCGCGGACCTGGCATGTTCCAAGGCAAGCCAACTCAGAAGCCTGATTTAACCGCTCCTGGCGTAGATGTATTGTCATCTGTTCCTGGTGGAAGTTATCAAACAATGTCTGGCACATCCATGGCTTGCCCTCACGCAGCAGGTACAGCCGCATTGTTGTTCCAAGTGAATCCAAAATTCACTCCTCAAAACATTCGTGAAATCATGGGAAAAACTTTGAAATTTGTTGATGGCAACGGCGCTCCGATTGCACAACCCGTTTGGAATGCTTCGTATGGATTTGGTCGACTTGATGCCTATGCAGCTGTCAAAGCAGCACTAGGTACAGCTCGTAGCACATTCAACGCAGGCTTTTCAGCTATGCAATTGGGTTCTATTTCATTGATGAGCTCTAAATGGTTAGATATCGATGAGTCAACGTCTGATGTTGCCGATATTACGGCTGCCTATGCAACTCCGGTTGCTAAATGGATCGCATTAAAATAGTTAGCTTAGTGATCCTGAAATTCAAAAACCCCGCTTGTTAATTCAAGTGGGGTTTTTTTATCTTTTTTGCATTTTGTTTCAGCGCCAGATTTTCCTAGTGCCCTGGCATTGTCCACGTTTTTTGAATTGTGTTGTACCAACTGATTGATCTTGTTTTTCCATCTGTTGACGTGGAAAGACTGAACGTGCAACCGCTGTTATCTGTATTCATATAGTTACCATCAGGAATGAATGCCAATCGAGTCATTGTTCCGCCAGTGTCGTTTGAAAACGATCCTAGAACTTGGCCATTTTGCAATCGAAGCAAAACTTCTTTGTAGGCGACGTTGTCTCCGCAGGCTAGTATCGGTTCAACAGGGCTGTAGTCGGGCAATACCGCATTTTGTCCGTTACAGATTGTCATGGATTGCTGATTGGGAGCGTCGATACTGTAGACGCCTGTACTTGCCACATCGGTTGCCATCATTACAGTCGAACCACCTGCTGTGCAGACACTGATAGGGGCTGCGATCACTCGAAAGGCGACGCCACTTCCATTGTGACCATTTGATCCGTTAGTTCCATTAGTGCCATTGCACACAGAGTATTTTTTTAGGACTCCGTCACCTTCGTCCAATATAGTATTTTGGTTTGCATCCAAGTAAATGGTGTACACAATGCCCCCGTTGGCGCAATCAGCAACCGTCGCAGCGCTTACATCCACACTTTGCACACCTGCCACATCCTGAATTTTATTTCCTTGGGTGGCCGCGGTGCCGCTAAAATCAGTGCCTTTAGTGCAGCCAAATGGCAGAGTCGCAATCAAAAGCAATAGGATCCCGATTTGATGTTTTCGCATAGTACACCTCAAAAATAAGAGGCCGGTCAGTTAAAGAAAGGTTAAATTTATTTAAATGACAGGATTCCTTTAGACCTTTAGATTTATAATTATAACCCTTACCAAAGAGCCCCTATGAATCGTTTAAAATTATTTTTTCTGGGACTCATCCTTGCTCTTTTGGCAGGTTGCCAAACCTTGAATAAAAAAGACTATCAAATTGGCGATGCTAATTTTAATGTTCAAGTAACTAGCTACAAACTGGACGCCGTTAGTAAAAAAAGTCTTTTGATATTTGCTCCAACAGGGGGCACAAATTATATCGATCGCAGTTATGCCAAACGATTTTGCAGTGAAGGTTACGACGTTTATATTATGAATTCTTGGACCGGCGATCATGAATCTTTTATTGATTTAGAAGTTCACCAAGCTTTGTACACGCGGGCACAAAAAGCCATCAGCCTAACACTCGATCAAGTAAAAACAGACTTTGTTGGTCTCCTAGGAACCAGCGTCGGCGGCTTGCACGCTGCTGTTTCGGCCAGCACACAGGATCGCTTGAATGCCGTTTTTGTTATCACAGCTGGCGCGCCTATTACCGAAGTAATAGTCAATTCCGACCAAGATGCCATGGTGCTGGCAAAACAAAAGCGCTACGTTAAATACGGATTCAAAAGTGATGCAGATTATTTAGAGGCCTTAAATAAAAAATTTAACATGGAGCCCATGCTACTGGGCGACGGTTATAAGAAAAAACAACTTGGAATGATGATCGCTACCGAAGACACGACTGTGCCAATATCCTATCAACGGCAATTGCAGAAGTTTTGGAACCCACGCGTGACCTTGACCTACGACAACAACCATTTTTGGACAATAGTTAAAACGTGGTTGTTTGAAACTGAAAAGCTGCTCGAATTTTTTGATTCTAGCTATGCTAAAATGGCCCTGGCAAGATCAATTTGATTGCGTACGGCTGCGGGAGACGTCCCACCCCTTGAGTTCCTAGATTTCATAACTGCTTTGTGTGGCAATATTGCCAAAACACTTTGGTCAAAAATATCGCTGAAGGTTTTTAGTTCAGGCACAGTTAGAGATTCCATTTTCTTTGAGGTCTCAAGGCAGTATTGGACAATTTTTCCTACAACTTCATGAGCCTGCCGGAAGCTCAAACCTTTTGTCACTAAATAGTCGGCCAGATCGGTTGCATTTGAAAAATCACCCGACAAAGCAGATTCCATTTTAATTGTTTTCCACTGCGCTTTGGTCAACATCAAATGAGTCAATTGCAAACACGATTTTAATGTGTCTACACTTCGAAATAAAAATGTTTTGTCTTCTTGCAAATCCCTATTGTAGGCCATTGGCAGCGCTTTTAGCATGGTCAGCGCGCCCATCAAATCGCCATAAACTAAACCAACGCGACCGCGAATCAATTCGGCAACATCAGGATTCTTTTTCTGAGGCATTATGCTGGATCCAGTTGTGACGTCGTCGCCAAGTTCAACAAATCCAAAGGCGGGTGAACTCCAAAGAACTAATTCTTCGCTTAACTTTGATAAGTGCATCATCGCAATCGAGGCTGACGACAAAAATTCAACTATGAAATCGCGATCACTTACAGCATCCATGCTGTTTTCACAGAGCCCAGCAAATCCTAAATCAATAGCCATTTGAACGCGATCAGTTGGAAATCCAGTGCCTGCAAGAGCCGCTGACCCTAAGGGCATTTGGTTGATTCGCTTTTGTGAATCTAAAAATCTCTCTTTATCCCGCTGAAACATCCAAAAATAGGCCAACAAATGATGAGCTAAACTTACTGGCTGAGCGTGCTGCGTATGAGTCATTCCAGGAAAAATGGTTTCCGTGTGATTGGATGCTTCCGTTACCAAATGGGATTGCAAACTACCAATGATTTCAAAAATGCTCTCAACTTCCGATCGTAAATACAAACGGATGTCCGTGGCCACTTGGTCATTGCGACTTCGTGCCGTATGAAGCTTTCCTGATAGCGCGCCTATCTTTTGGTTCAATTTTTTTTCAATATCAGAATGAATGTCTTCAGAATCGGGATCTATTTTTGACCGACCAGATTCTATATCGCTCGCAATGTCTTTTAAGCCCTGAACAATTAGTTCACTGTCTGATTTTGAAATAATACTTTGTCGACCTAGCATTTGAGCATGCGCGACCGAAGCCAGGATATCGACCTTCCACAAGCGCTGATCTATTTCAAGTGAACTGGTGAACGATTCAACATCCTGATGCGTGTCTTGGCTGAATCGTCCACCCCAAAGCTTTGACATAGTTAGCTTTGACATAGTTAAACTCTTTTTTTCAATAGTTGATGATACATTCGCGCTTGTAAACCAAAGTTTTTCACAGAGCCCGTGCTTTCCCGCTGATCAAATGTTGTTGTATCAAACGATGCCAAATCTTCAGAATACAAAGCCCAATTAGAACTGCGACCTACTATCGTTAGATTTCCTTTATAAAGTTTCATTTTTACAATGCCGCTGACACGCTTTTGGGTTTGCTTGATAAAGGATTCTAAGTCATCTTTCAAAGGATCCCACCACAATCCTTCGTACGCAAGCTTGCTCCACTCTTGGTCAATCAAGGCTTTGAATCGAATTTCATCTCGGGTAAGAACTAGATTTTCTAACGCTTTGTGGGCTTTTAAAAAAACAGTAGCGGCTGGACATTCGTAATTTTCACGAACTTTCAATCCCATCATTCTATCTTCCATGATATCGATACGACCCACACCGTGAGCGCCCGCCAATTGATTCATTTTTAAAACCAACTGTGCCGCACTCATTTTTTGGCCATTGATAGCGATGGGCACACCGTCTTGAAATTGCACATCAATAGCTAATGATTGTGCGTCGGCTTTTTCAGGGGACAGTGTCCATTGAAAAATCTCTTCTGGAGGTGCAAAATCTGGCTCTTCTAAACGACCCCCTTCAATCGAACGGCCCCATAGATTTTCATCGATGCTCCAAATTTTTTCTAAACTTTGCTGAATGGGTACGCTATTTTTCTTTGCGTATTCGATTTCCCAAGTGCGAGTCATATTGCGCTCGCGAACGGGCGCATGAATCGTCGCTGTGGGCATTAAACTGCGAATGCCAAATTCAATTCGATACTGATCATTGCCTTTGCCTGTGCAACCATGGGCAAAGGATTGGATTCCTAGTTTTTCAGCGACTTCAACGGCCTTTTTTGCAATCAATGGACGCGCAATCGATGTCGACATCGGATACCCCTGATATTCACCGTTGGCCTGCAGGGATTTCCAGCAGAAATCAGTCGCAAATTCTTCTTGAGCATTCACCGTATAGTGTTCGGTTCCCATTATTTTAGCTTTTTCAGCCGCTATTTTCACATCTTCAGGCGACTGCCCAACATCGACCGTAACCGTCACTATATGTTCATAGCCGTACTCTTCTTTCATAAGCGGAATGCAGATCGATGTATCCAATCCTCCACTATAGACTAATAGCACTGTTTTTTTCGCTTGTTTTACTGATTGTTCGTTTAACATAGAAACCTCATAATTATTGAAAACCTATGAATACTTATGCAAGTATATGCGGAAATATGCATTTTTTCAAGCCTAAAGTTGATTTATTCAACTTTTATGTTATTATATGCAATCTGTATGCATAAATAGGATTGAATAGCACGCACGTTAGGAGCTTCTCATGTTTAAAATTAAGTCTCAACATTTTCTTACCGGAGAAGAACTCTCGCACACAGAGTTACTCAACTTGTTGCAAGTTGCAGAAGAGCTGCGCAAAACTCGTGGTTCAAAAAAGATGAAAACTCTTGATGGCCAAACAATGGCTTTGATATTTGAAAAACCATCACTGCGCACTCGTTTGAGCTTTACTGTGGGCGTTCAGGAATTGGGCGGTCAAGTGATCGAGCTGAATTCCAGCCAAAAGAAATTCGAAGAGCCTGAGGACACCATTCGTGTTTTACAAGGCATGGTCCACGGCGTGATGGTAAGAACCTTTGAACACGAAAACTTAGAGCGCATGGTTTCTAAAGCCAAAATTCCTGTAATCAATGGTCTTTCTGATTTGCACCACCCTTGCCAGGCACTGGCCGATTTGCAAACTTTGTTGCAGTACTTTGGCAAATTAAAGGGATTGAAACTGGCTTACGTCGGTGACGGCAACAATGTTCTGAATTCATTGTTGTTATTATTACCTATGGCCGGTGTTGATGTTCACTATGCATGCCTAAAGGGTTTCGAACCCGATCCAGCGATTTTAGAACGGGCTCACTTGCGAGCCACTAAAACCGGCGCCAAAATACGTTCGTTCAAAACACCTCGATCCGCCGTCAAAGGTGTCAATGCGATAGCAACGGATGTATGGACTAGTATGGGCAACGAAGACAAAGCGGGGAGCCGTTTGAGCGCGTTCTCTGGATACCAAGTGAATCTTGAGCTTTACAGCCAGGCTCACCCCGGTGCGATCGTCATGCACTGTTTGCCCATGGTCAAAGGCCAAGAGATCACCGCAGAAATGGTCGAACACCCATGTTCGGCATTGTTTCAACAAGCTGAAAACAGACTTCATGCACAAAAAGCTTTGATGTATGGAATTTGGAACGGACTTCGTCAGCACGCTTCGCAAAAAAACGATGACAGATTGACGGCAGAACCAGTAAGTTGGCAAGCATGGACGTCCTCAACTCTAGAAATCGACTAAAAACGCTAAAAGAACTTCTCTCTAAAGGAGAAGTGTCTACTCAAGAAGAATTGGTCAGCGAGTTACGAGGAAAAAAATTCGAAGTGACTCAAAGTACTATTTCGCGTGATTTGCGCAAATTAGGCGCTATGAAGGCCATTGATTCACAAGGACGTACTATTTATCGTTTGTCAGATGAATCACCGATTTTGCCAATTCCACATTCAGGACTGCGTAACATGATCGTTGATATTCAGCACAATGGATCTTTGATAGTGATTCACACATCACCAGGATCGGCATCGTTAGTGGCTCGACAGCTGGATGGCATGAAACGACAAGGAATACTGGGCACCTTAGCCGGCGATGACACTGTTTTTGTCGCACCCTCTTCACCCAGAAAAATCACACAGTTGCTACGCTTCATTCAGGATGAATTGGCCTAGGAAAAAGAAAAAGCCACTTGGTAGTGGCTTTTCTGCTTTCTAAAACATCATTTATCAATTAATAAATTTCTACGAAAAATTTGAAGGCCGCTTCATTTTTCATTTTGTTAACAATGTCGGGGTTAGTGATTACAAAAGAATTCGCGGATGCACTAAAATCTTTAGGCGCTAATTCGACGAATTTTCCTTTTGTATACCATGACGAATACCAAACTCGGGTAATGGATTGTGATGCATCCACATCCGCTACTTTAAAGGAGCTCGCCAACTGTGCCGCTACTTTTTCACCTAAAAACTTCAAAGCATCTCCATATTCCACGCTAGTCGCTTTAACGTCACGAACCAAACCTTTCACGCTGCCAGCAACCCGTTCGTAGTCTGCGCCTTCTCTTAAGCCCGATCCATCAATTATTTGCGAAGTAAATGCGACCATATTTACATAGCCGTCACCCAGCACATTTGCAAAACCGCTTTTAATATAGTCTTCAAGACTTGTTGAATTTTCTTTTACTAATCCCACTTGATTTACTACGGCTGGATCAGCATCGTAGTATTTTAGCGCGTTTCGAACGTATTTATTTAGCAGCAAAGTTCCAGCTGGTTTTGTACATTCATTTACCACAGTATCAGCTGAACTTTTGCCGGCAATAGAAACAGCAGCATTTCTTACAATCCTACAACTGGTAACCTTGCTTGCATCAATATTTTGGTTTTTAGAAGCCAAATATTGTCGAACAGTAGAGGTTGAAACATCCAAATCACTATTAGAAGCTAACTTACAAAGTCCACTTTCCAGGCAAGTTAAATTGCAAACATCGGCATTGCCAGTGTAGGCAGTGCTGTCGCTATTTGCGACCGACAACCGAACACTTGCTGTTGAACGATTTGCTAAACCTGCGGTCACCATCCCGCCCACTGTGCAATACAACCCGTAAAAATCCTTCATTGTTTTTCCAGTGTAAGGAATAGTAAAGGTATTTCCGTCTTTAGTTTTACATGTATCGCTAGTACACAGATCATTGCAACTGACCACTGAATCAAACGCTTTGCTGACTAATATATCAGATTCAGTATCGTAAGATAAAACATCAGAAACTGTGACTGAATGATTAACGCAAGTCGTGTAACTGGCCGGAGTTGCCCCATCACAGGCCGCGATTGTTAATGGATCAGTAATTGTTTCTGTCGAGTTTGACGTTTTAACAATTGCGCTCCAAGCGGTGTCACTGCCTGCTGCATACTTATTCATCAAAAAAGATTTAACGGTAACGTCTGTAAGATCTTGCGCGGTAGCGCCTTCACAAGCATTTATTACTTCACCACATTTCAAAGACAATAAATCTATATCGCTCGGAATATTTAATTTGTTACGAATAGTTACTTTTTCAAAACCAAACCAATGAAGCTCATTTTTTCCATCCGGTTTCACTGGAGCTTTTAAAGTGTATTTTCGTCGCTCGGGTTCATAGGCTCGGTAGCTTATAAAACTAGCTGAACTATTTTGGCAGCTCAGCAGATTATCGCTATTAATTCCGGCGGCATGGTTGACACAATAATTGGTAATTGCGGAATCACATGTCGATGCATTTGTCGCCAACTTTACAGCGCTGTCACCATTAATAGCATTTAAAATTGAAGTCTTTGCTGTCGACGTACCAGCTGTCACATCTGAATTCGAAACAACACAAGAATTAAATTCTAAAATATTCCCATCAATCGTAAGGGCATCATCTGCAAAGATCGAGCTCTTTTCTGCATCAGTACACACACGACTGCTTTGGCCAGCAATAAAAGTGGCTTCAAAAGCAATAGCCTTATTCCCAAAGACGCCATCATAGTTCGCTCTATTTCCGGCTACTAGCTGCGAAAACGTTCCAGAATTTCCAGCACAAGAAATAGGAGTGTAAACCAGATATTCATTGGTTAATAAAGTGGGAGGGGCTGGATCATGACTTTGAATATAGCTGGCTGTTGTACAGGCACTGTTGGTTTTGCCGTCCAAAGTATAGGTTAAGCCCTTTAATTCTTTGTAAGCAGGAATATTCGTAACTACAATACTAGAATAGTCTGTATAGGCTTTGCTCCCATCTTGAGCACGTACTTCAGCCAATTCATCGGCCGCGGTTGAACCTAAATATTGCCCAGAAATGCCATTCTTTGATTGATTGAGTTCAGTAGTATCTGTTGCCGTTACCGCTTCATTTGAATAGGTCGTGTTAGACTTGTTACCATCTTTCAAAACCACATAATCATGAAGATTGGCAGCACTGTATACACCAGCGATATTTGCAATCGACGCAGTCCCTGGGCTCGGTGTGTTTGCTTTGTCCATGCCATCATAGTCTGTGTTCGCTTTATTGCCATCTAAAATTCTAATATAGGCTTCCAACGTGCCAGTTTGGTTATAGTCTCCGATCAGGTTTTCAATTTTTTGATTTTCATCTCGATCAGACGCATCACTGCAAGTCAGTCCTGAATACACCAATGTTTGCCCTAGGTTTGTATCGTAGGATGGCTTCCCAGAATCCAATGCCAAAGCCAATGCTGCTGTGCAAGCGGTACCTGTCGGCACAGGACCAGCCGCTCGTAAATCCAAGCTTGCCGCAGCTATTGTTGCAGCCACAGCCGAACAAGCGACAGACTGATAATTAAAGTATTCATTTGCCGCCGGCGTAGGCTCTGGATAAATCGATTTTGCCAATGTTGAATTGCACGCCGTGCTCGAAGGCAAACTTCCAACAACGGTCGTTACTTTGTCGTCCTGGGTCACATCATTGTCTGTTACACATTGAGATACAGTGTACTGATAACTTTCATTTGCTCCCAAAGTGGTTTCCGTAGCGGCCACTGCAGGCAAGGCCCGAAGCCAATCCACCGTGCACGAAGAGCTCGATGTGAAATTTACGTTAAACACTCTGAGCGGCGCCGCTGGAGCATAAGAATCCACCACGCTTAATTTGCCGCCCTCTTTTCTAAGAATCGTCTGTCGAGAAAAACTGACTTTTTGGTATTTGCCTATTTTCTGACGTTTAATATCGATACTATAATTAGGAGCAGTCAAAGTTCGGGTTGCCAAAACCTTGTATTTTTTGTTTATCCGATTAAAAAGCACTTTGTGTGAAAGCGCAGTACGCGTAAAAGCCAAATCGTGTTTGCGCGTAATTCGAGTAAAACTATCATTATGAGTATACGACGCGACAACTGTATTCCCTGCAGAATTTACAATTTTACGGTCGAATTTAACCGTATGAGTATTTTTTGTCACCTTTAAGCGTGCTTGGGACTGTTGAAATTTGATATCGCATTTTCCATTAACTAAAGTAATTTCATCTTTGTAGTGTTCATAGGCTTGACGAATGTGTCTAGTATAGGGACGTCGAACTTTTACAGTAACTGTTTTGTCAGACGGAACTTTGTAGGCAACAGTTGAATCTGTGTCTACACAATCACCTTTATACAGATTGCCTGGAACAGGCTGTTGAAATTTATAAGACTTAACACACTCTAACCCTTGCGTATCGTGCTCTCGCTCGTCAGAAACCAAAATAAATGTAGCAAGCTCGCCTTTTTTTATCAACGAACTATCTGGATTGTTTTTCACATCATGTATCACTCGAGCCATTGCACAAAGGCCGCTTTCTTTTTCAACAACTTCTGCCAAAGGCACATTGTCTACAAATACGTTATTGCCAAGATTTATTGATTTAGACAAATACTGTCTGTCTGGATCCAAGAACTCGACACGCGCTTTAATTTTTTCAACCAACGCAGGAATAGATTCGCCTTTTGAATACTTAACTGACAAAATACTTGGCTGATCTATGTTTGAAAGATAGGCAGGATAAAAATCAACATTTAAAGAGTCATATTTTATTCCCACCGCCGATGGCGTTCGAGTTGTTTTAAGGCGAAAGCCTACTAAGTCACCTTCCAACAGACCTGACGTTTTTCTGTCTCCAACAGCTCCCGGACGGAAAATATCAATCATACTTTGAACGTAGGTCACACTGGTGATTTCGTGAATCTTATCTATTACTTTCTGATAGTCTGATTTCAAATCTATATTGGATTTAAAAAGTGAATTATTTATATTATTCAATTGGGCAGTCGTAGTTATGAAAATTTCCGAGTTGTAATCGGACAAACCACTGCCATTGATTGTGAACATTTTTTCTATATTACTTATTAAATTTACCTGACTAACACGCATAGAATCTGAATTGTCTAAAACCAAAAAAATCTTAAGATCAGGAATAACCGGTTGTTTAACATCTATGTATCGATACTCTTCGATTTTTCCAACTGGGGCGGCGTTGGTGCATAGTACATGGGCAGGATTCACTGAACAGATGTCTTGGACAAGCGTATCCGAAGTGTTGTCTTCAAGCTTAAGAGCAATCGCACCCTGCTGCCCGCAATTCTGAAAGAACACAACGCTTACTGTACTCAAAGCCACCCAAAACACGAAATTTTGGTTGATTTTCATAAGAGGCCCCCATTTTTCACATCTTTAGATTAACATAGGTGCGCCCCTGAGCCTTGTAATATCAAATTGGGCCGTTCATATTGGTATACGTCCTTTCGCCCGTTAAAAAGATTGACAGAATCTTTGCGGAAAAACTAATTTGTTTCGTAAATCGTTATATTTTCAGACAAAAGAGAAAAACATGGAATCAATAGAAATCAAGAAAACGCCTCTAAATGAAAATCATAAAAAACTAGGCGCTCGAATGGTCAGCTTTGCCGGCTGGGAAATGCCAATACAATATTCACAATTAAAAGAAGAACATTTTGCTGTAAGAAACTCGGTCGGGTTATTTGATGTATCACACATGGGTGAAATTCGTTTTAAAGGCCCCAAGGCTTTAGTATCCCTTCAATGGTTGACTACAAACGATGTTTCAAAATTAGAAACCGGCCAAGCACACTATTCGCTATTGCCAAATTCGACAGGTGGACTAGTTGACGATATCATCGTGTATTGCTTGGAAAAAAATAATGACTATCTGGTTTGTGTAAATGCCTCTAACAAAGACAAAGATTTTGACTGGATGACCAAGCACAATCGCGGAGCCAATCTGACGGATGAAAGCAGTCAATGGGGACAAATCGCAGTTCAAGGACCTCTGGCCCATGCACTTTTAAAGCTGGTTTTTAGTGAATCTTTTGAAAATATAAAAGCCTTCAGTGTCTTGAAGAAAAAATTTACGACTCAACACGGAAACTCTGTCGAGGTACTTGTAGCGACCACTGGCTACACTGGCGAACAAGGTGCAGAAATTTTTGTACCTTGGGACCAAACGTGTGCGCTATGGGGCACTTTGCTTGATAAAGGGGCTTCTTTAGAAGTCAAACCGATCGGGTTAGGAGCCCGCGATACCCTTCGAACAGAAATGAAATATTCTTTGTATGGGCACGAAATAAATGACGAAATAAATCCGTATGAATCAGGCCTAGGCTGGGTAATTAAACCTGATGCTAAAGACTTTATGGGCAAGGCTGCCATATTAAAAGGCAAAGAGGCGGGCTTTACCAAAAAGCTTATTGGTCTGACCATGCTTGAAAAGGGAATTCCCAGAGAAATGTATCTCCTGTTCTCAAAAGACGGCACGCAGACAGGCTGGATCACAAGCGGCACCCATTCCCCTACCCTAGATGCACCAATCGGCATCGGCTATGTGAATCTAAAAGATGCCGAACTTGGCACCGAGATTCTGGTGGATATCAGGGGGCGTAAAGTCAGGGCTCAAGTTTGCAAAACGCCATTTATCAAGCAGACTTGAGCAGCTTGCTATTGAACTTTGTATTAGCTTTGGACTAATAGAAATTGACTTTATTATCAAAACGAATTGTATTTGGTTCGATCAAAAACGCGGATAAAAGAACAGACACAGAGGTTTAAAATGGCATACCGAATTCCAGAAGATAATTACTACACAAAAGAACACGAGTGGGCTCAGGTTGATGAAAATATAGTTACTGTAGGAATCACAGAATTTGCACAAAACCAATTGGGCGAAGTGGTGTACGTTGAGCTTCCAGAAGAAGGCCAAAAAGTAACTCAAAATCAGCCATTTGGCGTTGTTGAAAGCGTTAAAGCTGTGAGTGATTTGTATTCACCTGTTTCTGGAACGGTCATTGAAGTTAATAACACTCTTGTTGATGACCCGGCACCTTTGAATGATGATCCAATGAATGATGGGTGGTTAGTCCGCATTGAAATGGACACAGAAAAAGAACTAGCGCAGCTAATGCGTGCCGGTGATTACAAAAAATTGATCGCAGAAAAATAATCAGCCATTAAAAACCGAAAAAGGATTTGATTTTAGGTTCTATTTTGGCTACAAAGAGTCTCATTATTACATAGCTGCCCCGCTGGTGAAATTGGCAGACACACTAGACTTAGGATCTAGCGCCGAGAGGCATGGGGGTTCAAGTCCCTCGCGGGGCACCAATAATATCAGGGTCCAAACCGGACACTTAGTCGATAGTTTCTGAAGCTCTTATACCCGAAAGCCCTTGGGTTATTGTCAGCAAATCCTCAATTAGATGTTGGGCTTTACCAAAACATGGATAAAATGAAAGTTCTATATGTCTAAATACGCGAGGTGAATTTGAAAATCATTCTTGGAATAACGATTGTTATCATTGTTGTGGCTTGTTTTTACGTTCTCAAAATACGGCCTAAATTTGAAATTACCCATGATGGGAGGCCGCAAAAGTATAATTGCACATCTGAGGCGAAATTCAGAAAAGGTCAAGAAAATCTATTGATTGATATCCAACAAACTCAGGTTGATTTTAGTATTCGATCTGAATCTGTTACTTCCGTAGTCAAACATGCATTTTCTCAGAAAGAAATTTATGTTGAATTTTGGTCAAATGATTCGAATCATGCTTCAGCAACAGCTTTTATTAAAGGACTGATATTTAGAACCCAGTGGCAGGCTGGCTTTGGAAGCTCTGACGGACTTCCGGCTAGCTTTGAATTTTCATTTCAACCGTATGAGTTTCCTAACAAGATATGGGTTGATATAAAAGTTACCTGCGAAAAAATTTAATATCATCACCGTGGCCTTTTAGTTGATAGACCTATTCTAGGTCCCTAGTTAAGTAGTTACTTACTGATTTTGAATAGTCAGACTTTCTGGCAAAATTTTCGAATTTCTTCAATTTCACGATTTATTTTAAGTTCGATTTTATTTTTTTCCAAACCTTTCAAACTCAACAATGAATCTAAAGAATTACAAGTAGTTCGAGCCCTCACCTGAACGGTGGACCGAGACCTATGAAGGGCATTGTAAATTTCTGGAATTGTGACTTTCTTGATTCAACGAAGAACATCCACCTCGGTTAGACTAATTTTAAGCTTTTTCCACTTATTCAAAACAATTTTAAAAGCAAGAGTTAGTTCGACATTAATCGACTCTCTTCTAAATTTGATTATTTTTTTTGGGAATTCAGATTCAAAATTGTTTTTTTAAATTGAATCTCAAAGCAAGTATGGGGTGAATCAGTTTTAACTTCGACAGTTGCATTATGTTCACGTAAAATTCCTGAAATAATAGAAAGTCCTAATCCGGTTCCTTCGCCTGCGGGTTTAGTTGTAAAGAAGGCTTTAAAAATTTTACTTCTAATTTCTTCCGGAATGCCATCACCACAATCCAAAACCTGCAGAAAAACAGTCTCTTGGTTTTCAAATAATTTGATTTCAATCCATTTTTCTTGTTTTGCTTTGATGGCGTCAATCGCGTTATTGATCAAGTTCACAACGGTCTGTTCAAGCTCGATTTCGTTGCCAAGTATAATTCCATCGCTCTGAATATCTTGAATAAATTTTACACCAAATTGGGCGGCTTTTGCCCCAGATAAATTAAGACTCTCTTGAATAATTGATTTGAGAGCTACGGATTTCTTGCGATCCCCTTCTGACATTCGAGAGAACTTCCTAAGTCCATTGATAATCTTGGCAATTCGACCAACAGCTTTATCTATAGTCGCTAATCTTTCTCGAATTTTTTCAGGATCGTTTGATAATCTGTTAATAAGCGCCGTCATGCCTTGAATAACAGTTAATGGATTATTAACCTCATGGGCAATTCCCGCAGCCAATTCCCCCAGCGTGATGAGTTTTGAACTTTGTTTTAAAACGACATCTTGTTCTTTTTCAGATGTGATATCGGCCATAAATCCGCTCCATAAAACGCTGCCGTCCTTAAGCTTTTCTGGGCGACTTGAAATACGAACCCATCGAACTCCTTTTTCCGGCAAAACAATGCGATATTCTTCACACCAATCAGTTAAATGATTCATCGAAGCCTGCAAGGATTGCGTGAAGGATAGTTTATCTTCCGGATACAGTCGATCCCAAATGACCGAAGCGTCGATTTTGATTTCTTCTGCGCTGTAGTCGTAAATTTCTTCAAATTTTGAATCAACGATAGGAAAACTACTTTTTCCGTCGGGAGAAATTTTCATTTGAAAGATGGCTCCAGGAATCCTTTCAGACAGTTTTTTGAAGTCGTTCTCATATGCCAAAAGGCGACGAGCCTTTTTCCTTAGCCTAAGTAATGCAATAACATGGTCAGCAAGAAGGTATAAGGCTTCCATTTGTTTTTCATTGATTTGCCGGGGTTTAGAATCAATTACGCAAAGAGTGCCCAATGTATATCCATCCTTATCTGTTAAGGGCATTCCTAAATAAAAGGTCACATTTGGTGCATTGGTGACCAGTGGGTTGTCTTGAAATCTTTCGTCTATTCTTGCGTCAGGTACGACAAGGACTTTTTGATCGAACACAACATGCGCGCAAAATGCAATATCCCGCGGTGTTTCACGCGCGTCTAACCCAAAATGAGATTTGAACCACTGCCGATCCGAATCAATAAGACTGATAAGTGATATTGGGCAATCACAAATAGTGGCAGCCAGATGAGTAATTTTGTCATATGCTAATTCCTCTTCTGTATCCAATACTTCATAAGAGGATAGCTGATAGTGTCGCAGTTGCTCGTTGCTTGGAATCTTTGCCGCTCTCATCTGTGTCGATTGTCAGTCAATTGGTTACAATCTACAATGCATGATGCTCGATTTCTGGGTCCAGTTTTTTCACCGCAGTTCACTCCTTGAATCAAAACTAGATTTTTACATCTTTTTTACGCTGCTCTAGGTTAACTTTGTCAGGAGCAGAAAGTTTGGAGGATTTTATGGATTTTATTGTTGCTGGACTGATCGGTTGCGCAGTCCTTGTTTATTTAACATACGCGTTATTTAACCCAGAGAAGTTTTGAGGTAGGTATGAAAATTGTCGATTATATTCAGTTTATATTGTATGTCGCGATTTTAATTGCGATCACACCACCCCTTGGTCGATTTATGGCCAAGGTTTTTCAAGGTGAAAAAACTTGGCTGCATAAACCTTTGAGTTGGCTTGAAAATTTATCTTATAAATTTTCCGGAATTAATCCAAAAGAAGAAATGACGTGGAAGGGCTATGCAG
>JAYTTH010000084.1:0-9174 GCA_043745515.1 Pseudobdellovibrionaceae bacterium
TGTTCTCGTTGCGTTTGCCCAAGTTTAGAATTCAGTTTACTGCGAATATCATTTTGGACAATCATCGTCTGCTTGTATTCTTGTAAAAGATTGAGCAGATTCATCGTGCGCGAACGCAAATTAAAGTCTTCAAGAAGCTTTTGTTTTTCAGTAAGTGGTAGCTCGACATTGGCAGCTGCTAAATGACCAAGCAACGCCAAATCTTCGACCCCTTTAATCAACTCCACTACATTTTCAGTATTTCCAGGTAAAAGACTTAGGATTTCTATTCCCATAGTTTTTAGACTATCAAGAAAGGCCGCGTCTGTTGCTTTATCCAGGTCACTGACGTCATCATATTTTTCAAAATTAGTCTGGTAGCAGTCATCAGCAGAAAAAAAGCTAGTTGAATGAGCTCTGAAGTAGCCTCTGACCACGATAAAATAGCTAGAGTCTGGTGTGATTTTAACTGACTCAACTTTACATAAGGTTCCAATTGAATTTAAATCAGCAACAGAATCTATATTACCGTCTGCATTCTTTTGCGAGACCGCAAATATCCAATTTCCTTTTTGCGCAGACAAATCAACAGCCTTTTTGCTTTTATCTCGACCCACTCGCAATGTTTGAGTAATTCCGGGATAGATTACAGTATTTTTTAGTGGCAGAACAGTTAACGAACCAACTGGTAGTGACATGACAACTCCTTATTTGAAACATGAGACGAGCCACTTTAATGTCAAGGTCTGGCAACATATTTCAACAAGGTGTTATTACACACAGAACTTAAGCAAAAACCACTTACAATCCCAAAACCGTATAGTTGTCATTTTTTTAGACACCTGTCGCCCCAAAATCTACAATACCGTTTTCAAAGTATCCCAAACACTTGTTATTTAAGTAGAATGGCATTGCCACTGCACTTAGACTGGGTATGAGATTTTTAGAACGGAAACTTCAAGAATTAGGTTACTTTTTTTCCAGCGATATTTTGTCTTTTTCGACTTTAGTTTTTATAGGGATCTTTCTCATCAATCATTTAGCTTCGGCGGACGTTATGACATCCACTGCTTCGGTTAATGGTGTGAAGTTAAAAACTAAAAAAGCAACTGATGATAAAGCCTCTGGCAGTTTAAGTAAGCAAATTAAATTTCAAAACAATCCTTCTGAAAAAAATTGGCAATTAAATTTAGGCTTTAGTGCGTCCCAAAAGGCAGTAAATGATGGTACACAAAAAGATCAAAATAATAGTGAGTATGATATCTCTGTGGCGGGTTCATATAAATTTACAGAGGACGTCAGCTTAAAAGCACTGATGAGTTATGCGACCTATACCAAAAATGAACTACAAAATGATTTAAGTGACCTGTTGCTAAGCCTCTATTTCTGGAAATCTAAAATGAGTCCAAGCACTACTTTTAAACCGTATTTACTTTCTACTCTGCCCGTTTCCAAAGATTCTAGGCAGCGCCAACAAATGAACATAGGCTATGGCTTTGGCGGTTCCCTTTCAAATCAATCGGGTTTAGCTTCTGGAAACTTAACGTTAGCGAGCAGTATTTCCTTTCAAAAATATTCCCATAACTATGAAACTGCTTTAAATAATACTTTAAATACATCGTATTCCTCCAATCAGCAAATAAGCACTGGCTGGGATTTCAAACAGATTGGATTTGTTTTAATGTTACGACATATCAATTCATGGAACTATGCAGATGCGATGAGGGAGTCATTTTTTCATTTACAAGAATTTAGCTGGAGTGCTACAAATAAACTTTCTTTTTCCGTAGGCCATTCTAATTCAGGAAATGTTCTTTCCCCAAATCAAGAGGACATTGAAGTCCGCCTTATTGACGATAATAGGTCTACTGTTTATTTATCAACTAATTATGTTCTCTAGTTCTCGCGCCACTAGAAACCTATCAAAATACTCATTTGTTCCGATAGAAATATAGCTAACATGTTCGATTTTTCGTTGATCAATATAGTCAATTACCAATTCAAAAACACAATTTGAATTCAATTTTCCAAAATGACTTAAACACTCGGCATAAAATTCTAATTGTTGTTTATAAAGATCGTTTTGGGTAGAGGCCCCTGATTTATAGTCTACAATCAATACTCGGTCTTCATCAAAATAAACAAAATCGATCGATCCAGCAAATTGATAGTGCCCGTATTTAAACGTAAATCGATATTCTTTAAAACCATTGGCAAATAAAGTATCATAGTCCGTAGGGAACTCAAATTTTGGATAGTAGGAAAAATCAACGATGCCCTTTTCGCGCAACCGGTGAATTCCAATTCCTCGCTGTGAAATCATAATCTGACGCAAATCTATCTGGCGTGCACTCTTAGAGGAACTAAATGAAATAGGTCCCATTTTCCGAGATTCCGACAACAGCGTGTCGACTTTAGATAAAAACGGGTTCAAAAGCAAACTCTGAACCCCGTTTTCATCTGGTATACCAGCCGAAACGGGTACTTCAACTGCACGCACTGATTCTAATGCCTCGAGCTCGATTTTTATCCAATCCATTTTAAATAATGCATCCTCAGAATGCGCTCTATACTCGGAATAAAAGTTTGAAAAACGACGAGCCCATGAGGCTTCGGAAATCTTTGCCAAAGTGAAAACCGAAATTCTTTTTTCAGCGCGAGTCAAGGCCACATACAAAAGGCGCTCAAGCTCTTCTGCCTCGCGTTCTTTTTGAATCGCTGACTGCTGCCAATGAATTGGACTTCTAATTTTATCGTCCTTAGCCGAAGTTTTTATAAATAGTGAAAATTCTTTAGTAGTACAATCAACGTCTAAAGAATATCGGGCCCGCAGTTTTGGTGAACTGTTCAGTCCAATCAAAATCACATGGGAAAACTGCAGTCCTTTGGACGCATGAATGGTCATCATTTGAATTTTGGCAGGTTCGATGATTGCTTGATTTTCACTTTCTTCATAGTTTTCATTTTTGCTCGGACTCAAAACCGTTTCCATCTGAATTAGAAATGATTCCATTCCTTTTTCAAGCTCTGCTTTTAGCCAGTAAACTAACTTCCAGATATTGGATTCTTTTTTACCCGAGGAATCCGAATATGTGCTCAAAACAAATGCGCCTTCATTTACTGCAAAAATTTGGATTGTTTCAACAATGCCAATATGGACACTCTTTTTAAGATACCTATCCAGGCGTTGAATTGAAACAGCTAGTTGGCCATTTTTATTTTCATGCCTTGAAACCAGATTTTCCCAATTTTTGAAGGCACCAAGAACGAGTTTTATTTCCTCATTATCCATACCAACCGCTGGAGACCTAAATAAAAAGGCCAAATTAGTCATATCTTGTGGGTCCATCAAAAATTTTGCAAAGAATAAAAGGTCCAATACCTCTCGCTGCCTAAAAAACTGCCCCTGACTATGAACATAGTATGGAATTCCCAAATCTTTGAACTGTTCAGCTAGACTATCTAATTCCCGATTTGTTCTTGATAAAACGACTATCTTTTCCAAAGGGGTATTTGGATCACTCGCAAGTATAGATTTAATTTGCCTGGCCGAATGCTGAGCCAACAAACTTTTATCGATAACCTCGTAAACACAAACGTCCCTTTCTAAACCGAGGCTTCCTTTAACAACACCCATAGATTTGAATTGGAAAAACTGCTTTGTAAAAAACTCATTTATAAAACTTAAAACGCCAGAGTGTGACCGATAATTGTTACTCAATACTTCGACGTTGCCTACCGCCGATAGTTCTCTGTATTTTTCTTCAAAAACGCGCGAATCGGATCCTCTAAAATAGTAAATACTTTGCTGTGGATCTCCAACAAAAAATGCCCGGGAAGCCCCAATCAATGAATTTAACAATGAAATCTGAATTGGGCTGGTGTCTTGAAATTCATCAATCATCCAAAAATCCCACTGCAATGAAAAATCCCTAAATAAATGAGAATTGAGCTCAAGGTTTTGAAAACACAAAGTTTCAATATCCGAGATAGCAAGCTCCTGCGATTGCTTTCGATCTTCAACTGCCATTGCACAAAAGGATTCCGCAAGTTTAGTAAATGCGCTGTGAAGAAACTGATAGTCCTTTAGAAACGATTCGTGATAATTTTTGTCTCGAAAGTCTCGAAAAGCTCTGATCGCAGAAACAAACTGAGCTTGAGCTATCAAGATATCGGGTTGGCCTTTTTCGGGAACCGTCGGCAGTCGAATAGTGTCTTCCCATTTCAGAATTTCCATTATAAAATCACTGCCGTCTATGCTGGGAAACCCCGCGACATTTGCCGTCCAGGATTTGGAAAGCGTCGCCGATCTTAGAATTGGGACCGATACTTCAAAACTTCTTTTTATTTCCGAACGCAATTTTTCAATGTATTTTGAAAAAGACTTTTCACTGAATGGTCGTAAATTTCCTTCGGTCAATTTAAAAAATTGATAATCTCTCACGAGCGGATACAATTCTGACAAATTGTAAATTTCAAGCAGACTCGCTGCTTCAGGAACGGACGTTATTAGATTTCTAAAAAGTTTTTGATGTCGAGCAGTAATTTCGACATCGTTGACGATCTTGAAATCTTTGGTCAGGCCAAATTCAGACTGGTTTTGACTAATAAAAAAGTGCAAAACTCCATGAATCGTAGACACCAATAAATGGGTCTTTGAATTTATATATTCAAAAAAATCCACATCATTGGTTTCAATTGCCTTTTTTAGTAGCCTTTCGTTTATTTCTTGTGTCGCTTTATTCGAAAAAGTAGTCAAAACAAGACGCGGCCAACCTTCACTACTTCGTTTGTAGCTTGAAAAAAAATTATACACCTCTTCAATTAAACGTGTTGTTTTACCAGCGCCTGCACCGGCACGGATGAGAGTGTTCAAAGGTGAGGAGCTCGACATGCCAGCCTCCATTCACAGTGGCGACAAATTCTTTCATCCGACGGCTTTGGGTAAAAATGGCCTTCTTTCATATGTTCAACCATGTCTTTGAATTGAACTAGAAAATCTTCTTCGACTTTTCTCTTTTCGTCTAAGCTTCCTATATCTTTCTTTGTATGACCCATGTCCAAAAACCGTGCGTCGGCTAAAGAAAAACCTTTTTTCTTTCTCAGATCAGGCAATTGCCAATAGCTCAGGTATTCAACCGGTCCGCCCCAAGGCTCATCCGAGTAACTTTGGACCACGAGATTGTATAGTAGCAATTGAAATTCTTGATTAGTGAGCCATGCCGAATAGGCTGAATAATTTTTTAAACTCGATTTGTAATCAACCAACCATAAACGCTTGGTCGTTTGATTTATCAAAATTCGATCAATAACGCCAGAGATTCGCACTGATGAATCCGAGCTTTCTCGGCTAAACTGATGAGTTTTCCAATTGTAATAAATTTCCCATTCCCATTCTACTTTTACGTTTTTTATTTCTGGAAACTGATTCCTAAAAATAACTTCTTGTTCTATAAATTTAACGGCATTTTCAAAATAGGATTTCTTTACCAGAAGCCAAGTGGCCGAATTAAACCCAGCTGGATACACATCAGCAAAATCTTCTTGAAGTTGTTCGAGTAGGGATTTCTTTAAATCATCGTTAAAGGCCAGCGAGACGAACGGGACAATATAGGTGTTTTCCTGTGCTATGATTTTTTCAAAAACCGCGTGGTACCAGCTGCCCTTTTCGCGCGCATTGACATCAAAGGCCTCGCTCTCAATGTTTTTCAATTTTAAGACTCGCTGAAAATAAAACTTTTGTCTGCAATCCAAAAAAGTCTGAATAGACGATGGAGACAGCGTAATATCACCTAGAGAAAACCCGGCCATACGATTAGTTTGTTCGGGTCTTAAATCCATCTTTTGAATTTCAAGCTTATAATCCTGATGCCGCGTAGTCAGCCATTTTGAATTATTATTTAACAGCAAATCCCAATTTACCAATCCTGGAAGATCCATTTCTTTTTCAACTAGCTTTTGTTGAAACGCTCGATTCTGCCATTCCGGGGCAGGATTTTGAATGGACGAATCAATTGATTTATAGGGATAAGACATGATCGCAGTCTCTTGAACCTGACTTAACAATTCTTCTAGTTGATAAGACCTTATATTTAAATCGGGGTGAGGCAAATAGACACCCAGCTCACTTCCGAGTTTGAAAATGTCGTCTTTTGGAATGGATTCCTTAAATTGACTTTTGAAACCACTCTCATCAAGTCCAATGACTACAACATTTTTGAGATTATAAAGCGAAATGTCTGACAAAAATGCCACGCACAATCCCATCGGGTCCCGCTGGCCTAAGTTTGAGTCTAACTGACCAGCCGTTTTTTCTACTTGCGCGACCCATTCTTGCAAACTCAATTCAATATCAAGTGAAGTTGAACTATAAATTGAATTGATTATTTTTTCTTTTCGTTCGCCCAGGCCAGCGCGTTCCCAGAATAATCTCGTAAATTTCAAAAAATCAACGGCGTTCAATTGTTTTGCACGAATATCTAAAACTTCTTCCACAGTAAGGTCAAAATGCTCTTTAAAAAATTTTGGCACTAACGATTGAATCAAATTTAAAAGCTGTTCTGACTGCAAAAACTGTGAATTTAGTTTTTCTTCAATTTTGCCAAAAACACCGGGTCTATCCTTGCTGTAAAACCGAGCCAAAGAGTCTCGAATGGATGAATATTCGATTTCACTTTTGAAAAACGAAAGGTCAGATAGCAGTTCGCGAATATCTTGAAATTCTAAATAACTCGTTTTTTTATTTTGTTGAATCACAATATTTTCGGACATCAATTGCCACGACAACATATCAAAATATCTGTTGATATCAGGTGCCACAATCGCCATTTCACTCAATTTTAAGCCACTGATGGACCATTTTTTGATTTGGCTTACAGCAAACCTACATTCCGAAACTGCCGATGAAAATTTTTTGAGTCCGATTGACTTTCTATCTGGGGCCGAACTTTCATTATTCTTAACTCTACTGTCCAAGGAATCAAATCGATCATAGCCCTGCAGAAGATGAGCATATTTAGAATCAAAATCATGCACAGTTTGAAACAGACAAATATCGTGATTTTTGGCTAATTTTTGAAGCAGGGAAGCTTCTACAATTGTATAATCGCTGCTAAGATCAAAATAGTACTGTTTTACAGGCAAGTGCAGATTAGCAAAGTTAGCATTTTGTAAATGCGCTAAAATCCAGTCTTCACAAATAAGATTACTATTTAAAAACAATGACAAAAATAGTTCATTTAAAAGTAAATCTGGCTTTAATCGTAAAGCGCGCTCATCTGATTCATTTAACCATTCTTGGAATTTAGGTTTGTCTAATTCAAGATCTAGCAACAGGGGGGCATAATAAGAAATGCTGCGAAGCCGACTAGCTTCATCAACAATGTCCAAATCCAGATCGGTTTTTAGTTCCTGCATTTTTTGTTTTAGATAGGCTTCTGCAAAATCCCTTGATAACACCGTAAATTCTGGGAACGCATTTTTATAGAGGGTTTCATAAAACGAAAATTTTAACTGGACACTGTTGTCGAGGAAATAGCCTGTTTTGGCTAGAATGTGCTCTGATAAGACATCACGATCGCTGGACTTTGCCACCACCCAGGTTTCATTTTCGACATCTCTCTTTTTAAAATATTCCCAGATCTGATTCTTGGAACTTACTTTGATCAGTTTTAACACTCTACTACCGACGTTGTTTTAGATTTCTCTTCTTTCCTTCTTTAGAATAGAAATTAAAGTTAGCGTCAACTGATAAGTTAAGACTTAAGCTAACGAGCATATGATCTTCAGGAGTTTGCCCAGGATACTCGCCTTTTTCTACTTTAAATATCGCTGCATCAAAATTTAGAAAAAGAAAACTAAACCCGGCGCCATAGGTTGTATAGCCTTGGCTAGAGCCCATTCGTAAATCTATAAAAGGCAATCCAATTTCAAGTCCCGTGTGCAGCTTTTTACCAATTTGAACGCCTGTATCATTGATATGACGATATTCCACTCCGCCAGAAATATCTAGGCCTGGTAAATCTAAAACAGCGCCGACTCCAGCCTGTAAATTATCTTTAATTCTGGGTGGCGCATCATTGCCAGTCGTTTTTGTAAACGCCGTTGAGCCAACATCTTGCCACACCACAGAGAAGGACGGCGACAGCGGACCCGGAATTTTTGTCATTAGCGCAATGTCACCGCCATAGCCAACTCCTTTATTCTCAAATTCACTTTTGAGCACAGCCGAGTTTCCAGCAGCAATCGTACTAAGTCCTACCGTCTGATAGCCGCCCCATCGATTGATGCGCTTGATAGCAATGCCCATCGATGTTAACGGGGCCACTGGAAACGCACCAGCCACTATCAGTCCATAGTCGTTAAAAAAACTGAGATCCATATTGGGAAAGGCCGTATTTCTCAGAATCATGGAAACTTTGCCGTCATCATATGCTGTCAATCCAAAATTAGGCATCGTCGCAGAAACACGAGCATTGACTCCAACCCAAATATTTTTTCCAAAAAATTTATCGTAATCCGAGGCACCTTGAATATCAGCAGATTTTTGATACTTCGCCAATGTGTCAGTTCCATTTAACCCAAACCCCACATTTACCATTTCAACTGAAATTCCAGTTATAAAACCAAGGGCCGCCGGATTTAAAGCCGGTGCATCGGTGTCTTTCACAAAATTTAAATACGTATTACCCATTCCAAGAGCTCGAACAGGACGATTGTATTCATACAAATCTGAAGCGACCGCTGGAAATATATCGAAAATGAAAACAACAAATAATCCAAAAAAATATTTCATCATAGGGATTTAAATCTCATGGTGGACAACACAATGGAAACGTACACCCCGAACTAGGCTCAATCCCTTTGTCACTAGAACGCAGCAATGCTCGTGTGACTGTTTCATTAAAATTAGAACTATTTGGATCGGTAATAATACACGGGGCACCGCACGTCGTTTTGATAGCATCTAAATCTGTCAATGCTGATGACGACCCCGACAAAACGGCGGTTACCGCCGCTACATTATCAATAATAAGCCCCATGCCGGTCATAACCTGCTTTAAATATTCATTCGTGATCAATGTAGAATCACAAGAGGTAAAAGTCGCATCGGTTGTACCGTCTTGATCTTTATCGGCAGCATCACGCAAATAGGTACCAATTTTTGCCATACCAAGAACGGCCATAAATAAATTT
>JAYTTH010000085.1:0-9165 GCA_043745515.1 Pseudobdellovibrionaceae bacterium
TCTAACATTTCATTTGCAGTCATCCTTTGGAATTAGCACAATACAGATTTTATAGGCAAGCTCAAATCAAAGCAGGCCCAAGTTTATGGATTCTATGCAGTTAAAAACCGTTAAAAGTCATTTTAATAGCCCAATGATGAGACAACCCAAAGTATGGGCTTTGCTCTATGGCAGCGTGTTTGTAATAAGTATAGCTACCTATGAGTTCCTTAGGCTCAGTTTTTTAGTCTGGAATTGGTCACTTTTTAAATCGTTGGCGGTTTCGGATATGACTCGAGCGATGATTGCCGGTCTTCGATTTGATGGCTCCGCTATTGCGATCTTAATGCTGCCCAATTTTTTTATAGGTCTTCTGTTGCCACTATTTGCCTCACAACGAGTGGTTAAATTATCTTGGGTATGGGTTATTGCCTTACTTCAAATTCCATTATTGGTTTTGAACGTAATTGATATAGAGTTTTTTAATTTTGCAGGTCGCCGATTTACTCTTTCCAGTTTGTTCGTTTTTCAAGAAGCTCAAGGCAAGATGACTGGTTTTTTGGGTACTTATTTGCCGGGAACGGTCGCTGGCATAATTTTAATTGCCGTTTTTATTTTAAGTATTAAAAAGTGTGCTCAACGGCTCGATTTAGTAGTTCGGTCAAAACCGCTTCATTTTTCTGTGCATTTTTTTATCCTACTATTAATTGTTATTTTTGCTCGTGGCGGGTTCCAGCAAAAACCTTTGGATTTTGTTGATTCTAGTCTTTTCAATGCACCGGTTTTGAATAATTTGGTGTTGAATACCAGTTTTAGTCTTTTGAAAAGCTCGGACAAAGATCATCTGCCTCAAGTTCAATTTTTTACAAAAGCCGAAGACTATTTGCCCTATTTAAATGGTTACAAAATAAGTAGTGATAATTACAAAAGATCGGCAATGGATGGGCACAGATTGAAAACAAAGCAAAATATAGTTGTTATATTGCTAGAAAGCTTTTCTTTGGAATACATGGGCTATCCAAACCATCGTGAAGGATACACGCCCTTTTTAGATGACTTAACTAAGCGATCTTTATTTTTTGGAAATGCATTTGCCAATGGCCGCAGGTCTATCGAAGGAGTTTCATCGATAGTAGCTGGTATTCCGGCGTTAATGAACGAAGCATTTATTACATCTGAATTTGCTTCGAATTACTTTGTTGGCCTTGGAAGTATTTTGTCAGAAAATAAATACCAATCTTCATTTTTTCACGGTGGTCACAACGGCACGATGTATTTTGATCGATTTGCAAAAAGTGCTGGAATATCTGAATATTACGGTGCCAATGAATATTCAGGTCCTTCAGAAGATAACGATGGTTCCTGGGGTATTTATGATGGGCCTTTTTTTCAATTTTTTGGGAAAAAATTAGGTCACTTTCCTGAGCCATTTTTTTCGATGTTTTTTTCATTGAGTTCACATCATCCTTATAAAATTCCGGACGCCTTTAAAGAAAAATATAAAAAAGGACCGCTTGAGATATTGGAATCAATTCAGTATGCAGATGATTCGCTTAGAGACTTTTTTGAATATGCTAAATCACAGCCATGGTACAATAATACTTTATTTGTGATAACAGCAGATCATACCCATAAAAATATGTTACCCAGTTATGATAATGAAGTAGGACGATTTCGGGTGCCAATTCTGTTCTATCATCCGACTTTTCAGTGGCCCATGGTAGATACCAATCAGCCAGTTCAACATATTGATATATTACCATCTATTATGGATTTTTTAGGTTTTGAAAATAAATTTGAAGTACTTTTAGGCGAAAGTGTTTTTAAATCCGATTCTGAAAAAACAGTACTTTTATTTATCGATGATTTATATTACCAGGTTTCGTCAAATGAAATCACCGTTTTGGGAAAACGGGATGAAATAAATCATTTTTCTATAAATGATCAAAGATTGGCGACACCCTTAGTGCTTGATTACCAAAAAAAAGCTCATCTAGAAAAAAAGTTAAAGGCATCAATTCAATACTTTAATCAAGGTATGTGGGATAATCGATTATACTTCCCTAACAAATAAGTCATAATGAGTCATGATTCCGCTATACCCATTTCACGCAAAAAATTATGAATTTCGAGTGTCCAGCAACTATCAGTTATTAGCATCAGAACTACACTTGGATTTTTTTGTAGAAGACGTGCAAAATCGAATTGACGATTTCTATCCGTTAGCACCTGGGGAGAGAAAAAGTTTGATTTTTAAAAATGAAAATCTTTGGAGCACGACTTGCTTTGAAATTTTTCTTAAAAATTTGAATTCAAAAGATTACTATGAATTCAACTTTAATTCAAAATCAGATTGGAATTTGTTTTATTTCTCTAGCTATCGAGAGCGCGTTACAGGGCATCTTCCGAATATAGAGGTAGTATCAGAAAATCAACCGGATTCCGCTACAAAACACCTACGGTTTCGATTTAATATTGGAAAGCTTGAAAAATTGAAATTGCCCTGTCAAATAAGCTTAGCTTCAGTAATTAAATCCAATTCAGAAATTTCCTATTGGTCACAAAAGCATAATAGCATAAAACCGGATTTTCATGACGCAAGTAATTTTACTTTGGTGTTGAATTCTGATGAAAGTAGGAAAATTCATGGGTAATCAATTTAAGCATGGGATCGAAGTATTGCTTAGCGATGAAAAAAATTTGTCCCTATTAAAAAACAAACGAGTGGCACTTGTGGCCCATCCGGCATCCGTTACAGCACAACTTGAACACAGTATCGATTTTTTAAAAAATAACCAGGTAAATGTGACCTGCTGTTTTGGGCCTCAGCATGGGATGCGCGGCGAAAAGCAAGACAACATGGTCGAAAGTGAAGACTATTTAGATCCGATTCATAAAATTCCTGTCTATAGTCTTTATGGGCAGCACCGTAGACCGATTAAAAAATGGATGGATCAATTTGATGTTTGTTTATTTGACCTTCAAGACGTGGGAACCCGAATCTATACATTTTTAACGACCCTGCTTTATATGATGGAAGCCTGTGCTGTTGAAAAGAAAACTCTAATTATTTTAGATCGTCCCAATCCAGCAGGGCGAACAATCGAAGGACCCAAGCTGAAAAAAGGTTGGGAGAGTTTTGTAGGCGCATCAACTATTCCTATGCGACACGGGATGACGTTGGCTGAAATGGCATTGTGGTTCAAAGAACACCACCAAATTTCGTTAGATTTAGTTACCGTTAAGATGGAAAACTATTCTTTGAAAAATCCTTGGCCTGAAAATATTTCGTGGGTTAATCCTAGTCCCAATGCTGCCAATATTTTTATGGCTCGAGCGTTTCCTGGCACTGTCATGATTGAAGGAACTTGTTTTTCTGAAGGCAGGGGAACTACGCGACCATTAGAAGTGATTGGGGCACCCGACATTGAAATAGGAAAAGTATTGTTAAAAATGGAATCTTTAAATAGTTCGTGGCTTGAAGGCTGTGTTTTGCGGCCTTGTTTTTTTGAGCCTACATTTCATAAACATCAGAAAAAACTTTGTCAGGGTTTTCAAATTCATACGGATGGAAGATTTTTCAATGAAGGATTGTTTAAGCCTTATCGACTTGTGGCCTTGTTTTTTAAATCGGTTCGCCTTCTGTACCCCGATTATGAAATTTGGCGCGATTTTCCTTATGAATATGAAGTAGATCGACTAGCAATTGATTTGATAAATGGAAGCGATTTGTTGCGCAATTGGGTCGACGACCCTTTGTCAAAGGTCCAGGACTTAGAACGCGAATGTAAAAAATCTGAAGACGAATGGGCGATAGAGCGAAAGCCTTTTTTACTGTATTCGTAGCCCAGGTACAATGGCGAGTCCAAAAGCTGTGCTTAAGTGGCTAAATTAGGTAAAAATACCTGGCGAAATAGTTGATACTGGTTAAATGAAAATCGTTTACTTTGGTGTATTTATAGCTGCATTCGTCCTTGGAATGTTTCTGAATTTTTCAGTTCCGTTTGAATCGGTCACCGAGCAGTCTTCTGAAGTTAAATCCAAAGTTTTAGGTTCCTGTCATTGTCAAATTGGAAAGTCGCCAGAAAATACAATTGAATTTGAAGATCCTGAAGCATGTCCCAAGGATCGTCTTTATTTCCAAACTGCTTTGAAGAAAATCAGTCCTGTTTACCTGTTGCCTCGAGCCGAAAAAGAAAAACGAGAATTTCCAGTGTCCTGCGTTGGGTACATCATGAAAAAATACATTGATGCAAGCGAAAAGCCTTCTCGGTACTATTCTTTTTGTGCGAGCACAGCAGGGCAGCCAGTTCGTCCCAAAAAATCTCATTGTATGACTGAAGAGTATGTTAATTCAGTTTATAATTCCTACGTAGACATCATGGATTGTTTGGATATTCCACAGAGGGATTTATTGCCAAAACTGTTTAACGAGAGTGGTTTACACATAAATACGCTTGGGGCAGGGATGGATGCTGGCGTTGGTCAGTTAACAGCTCCAGCCATTTCGTCAGTTCAACAGAAAGCTGTTTTCGATGGAAAAACGATGGCTTGGATTGACATGTTTAAAGATGAAGTGTTTAAAAGTGCTAAGCCTTCGTGCCTAAGAATATCTAAAATTCCAAAATTATTTGACAGAATTTCCGAAGCTCCAAATCAAAGATGTGATATTATTGCAGCGCCTGAAAATCCTTTAAAAAATGTTTTATATACTGGAATATTTTACCACTATATTTTGCATTCCCAAACTGGCAGTCGGTATTTTAAGGGCTATACCTATTTCCCAGTTGGAACAGACTTAGTTCGTTTTGATCACCGGGACAAAGACGTCGATTTACTGGGGTATTTTAATGACTATAAAGTAAAAGCTAGAATAAAAGAGCTGGGTATAGAAAAACCAAATATGCAGGCTTTAAAACAGATGATGATCACGTTAGGATACAATTCTGGCATGGAATCGGCATTTATTTTTTTGGACCACTATTTAAAATCCCGTAAAGCGGCAAAACTAAAATTGAAAGATATTGATTTTGATTTTCAAACGCAGTTCATTTCAAAATTGGGAAAAAAACTAACGGATACTGAAGCTGAAAAGCAAAGACAGAAAGACTTGAATTCAGCAAAAACGGCTCCGTTTCGATTGCCCTTTCCAATGTATCTTAAATTAGTTCAAAAATCAGGGACTCCTGGGTATTTGTCTTTGGTGGCGAGTAAACTTTTACTTCTTGATAAAGAAATGGGTGAGGGAACGTGCACAACTCCTGGCTTTTTAAAATTTTAGTATTGGCTGGACTATCAATGACTCTGCTAGTTGGTTTTGAACAGAAGTTTTCAGAACAAAATCAAACTGGATCCCCCAGCATAAAAACGGAAAGGGAAAATAGCAGCCAGGACGTCGAAAAAGTGCCAACTGATGAAATTGATGAATCTGGCTTGGTATTTGATAACGGTCCAACTTCAGAGGACAAGAAAAAGTTTGAAGGTTGGTTTGATCAATTAGAAAAGCAAATGTTACAGAAAACAGATATAAGGGACCGCCTAGACCTTTTACAGCGTGGTCTTGCTAAAATCGAAACTGACAGGCAACAGCTTCAGAGTTTGAAATTTAGTGAAGAAATCGAAATCGATTTCATGATAAAACCGTTAAAAATACTGCCAAAAGGCGACAACTTTAGAGTTCAGGACTGTGGGGACTATAAAATGAAAATACTATCTCATTTTGATCCAATGGGTGAAAACGAAGTGAAAGATCCTTCTTTAAAAAAGGCTATAAACATGTTTAAATTAGTATGTACTATTTAAGACTAGGAAGGTCATGAGTAAATTTGCCTTTAGAGTTGTTGAAGAAAGCAATTTTTCTAATATTTTTTTTGAAGGTCCCATCAACGAGACTTTTGTGTCTTTTGATGCAAAAATTTCGAGAGATAAAGGCATACGTTTTGATTTTGGGAAAGTAACGACTATTAATTCAATAGGTATTCGTTATTGGATTGGGTGGCTTCATAATAATCCCGGAAGTGTCTTTCATTTTAGAAATTGTCCTGTGTGTATAGTGGATCAAATTAATAACGTTATTGATTTTATGCCATCGGGAACTTCGGTTGAATCTTTTTATGTGCCTTATTATAGCGAATTCACCGGAGAAGAAAAACACGAACTTTATGTGTTAAAGCGCGATTTTCAAAGAGGCCAAATTCCAAAAATAAAAGAACTATTGGATTCTCAGGGCAGTATTATGGACGTCGATATTTATCCTCAAAAATATTTTAAATTCTTGCTAAAATAAAAAGACAATTACATTTGTCGTTGACGCTTATCCACGGCCAAAGCGGCTTCGCGCACTGTTTCGCTTAATGTGGGATGAGCATGAAAACTACGTGCGAGGTCTTCGGCGCTACCGCCAAATTCCATGCAGACGACGATTTCGTGAATCAGTTCTGAAGCGCTGGGCCCTACGATCGCAGCACCTAAAATTCGATCTGTTTTTGAGTCAGCAATGATTTTTACAAATCCGTCGGTGTCTCCTTTTGCTCGGGCTCGACCGTTGGCCATAAAGGGAAACTTTCCGATATTAACAGAAATGCCATCTTTTTTTGCTTGTTCTGCAGAAAGGCCTACGGTTGCAATTTCGGGGTGTGTGTAGATAACTCCTGGTACGGTGTTGTAATTAACGTGACCGGCTTGGCCAGCTAGCATTTCGGCTAAAGCGACGCCTTCTTCTTCGGCTTTGTGGGCCAGCATAGGACCCGTCACAACGTCTCCGATAGCATAGATTCCGGGAACACTTGTTTGAAAATGGTCGTTGATTACAATTCGACCTTGAAGGTCTTTTTGTATGCCGCTTTCCTCACAACCTAAATTCTGAGTAAAAGGGCGTCGTCCTGTGGAAACTAAAACGACATCGGCTGTGGCCTTGCTTTTTCTGCCGTCGGTTAGCGATTCGTATTCTACGTCGATACCTTTGTCGGTTTTTTGTGCGGCAAAAACTTTGGTCGAAAGCAAAAATTCGACGCCATCTTTTAGCATTTTTGTTTTTAATATTTGAATGCAATCAGGATCAGTGGTTCCGCCCAAGCGATCGGAATACTCTATGACAACAACTTTGGAGCCAAGGCGATTCCAAACCGAGCCCAGTTCTAAACCGATCACACCGCCGCCTACAACAATCATATTTTTTGGCACGGACTTAAGGGCTAGAGCGCCCGTATTAGAAACAATTCGTTCTTCGTCGTACTTTAAAAATGGCAATTCTGCTGGCGCGCTACCGGTTGCGATAATAATATTTTTTGCAGTGACCGTTTTTTTAGAACCGTCTGGTGCTGTGACTTCGACTTGATTAGCTTTTATTATTTTTCCAAACCCCCGAATGGGCGTAATTTTATTTTTCTTAAATAAAAACCCAATGCCATCGACATTTTGTTGAACTACTTTGTCTTTTCGGCTCATCATCTGCGCCAGATTTAAATTTACAGTAGGGACGTCTACGCCGTGGACTTGGAATTCTTTTTTGGCTGCAACATAGTGTTCTGAAGATTCAAGAAGGGCTTTGGATGGAATACAACCTACATTCAAACACGTGCCGCCATAGGTAGGATCCTTTTCGATAACCGCTGTCTTCATTCCCAATTGGGCACATCGAATGGCACCCACATAGCCACCTGGGCCGCTGCCTATTACTACAACGTCAAATTCAAAATCTGTCATAATTCCTTTATCCTTGCACTGCGGTTGGTGAATGTCTTAAACGCCGATTAACAATCGCTCGGGATCTTCAACGCCTTCTTTAACTTTCACTAAAAAGCCGACGCTGTCTTTTCCATCAATAATTCTATGGTCATAGGACAAAGCTACATACATCATTGGCCGAACTACGATTTGACCATTTACTACGACGGCTCGATCTTCTACTTTGTGCATTCCCAAAATTCCACTTTGAGGTGGATTTAGAATAGGGGTGCTCATCAAAGATCCAAAAACACCGCCATTGGTAATTGAAAAAGTACCACCGTTTAAATCGTCAACCCCAATTTTACCGTCGCGGGCTTTTAAAGCATACGTGCGAATTGCATTTTCAATTTCGAATAAGCTCATTTGGTCGGCGTCTTTTACAACAGGAACCATCAAGCCACGCTCGGTACTGACAGCGATCCCGATATTATAGTAATTGTGATATTCAAAATCAGTTCCAGAAATGCCTGCATTAACATTTGGAAATGCTTTCAGTGCTTCAATCACTGCCTTAGTGAAAAAGCCCATCATGCCAAGGCTAATTCCGTATTTTTCTTTAAATTTATCTTTATATTTAGCTCGAATTTCATTCAACTTAGTCATATCGATTTCATTGAAAGTTGTCAGAATAGCTGCCGTATTTTGGGCTTCTACCAAACGTTCAGCGATACGTTTACGAATGGTCGACATAGGAACTAGCTTTTTGTCGCCTTGTTTAGACACTCGATCCCCTGCCGGAAAGAGCGCTGGCTGGGTAGTCGTTGGCTTATTCGTAGTTGTTTCCGATGTTTTTTGAACAGGCAGGCTGGCGCCACCATTTCCGAGAGTCATCAGAATATCCCCTTTGGTAAGGCGGCCGTCTTTTCCTGTTCCCGACATTTGTGACGTATTCACATTATTTTCTGTCACTAATTTTTGAACAGCTGGCGAGAGCGGTTTTGAATCCTTGCTCACAGCAGCAGACATTGCGGGCTGAGACGGCGTTGAATCCGCTTTTGTCGTCGCAGGTGCTGAAGCTGTGGTGGCTTTTCCGTCAGAATCCAATTGGGCAACAGTGGCACCTATTTTTACAACTTGGCCTGCTTCGGCCATGGTTGTTAGGACCCCATCGTTTTCGGCGACTACTTCAACGCTGGCTTTGTCGGTTTCAAGAAGTAGAAGTACGTCGTTTCGCTTCACAGCTTCGCCATTTTTTTTATTCCAACTGCCTATGGTCGCTTCAGTGATGGACTCTCCAACAGCGGGAACTTTTACATCGATTTTCATAACCTCTCCTAACTTTGATTGCTTACTTTTAATAGTTCATAACCGTTTGAATAATTTCGTTTTGTTCTACTTTGTGCCTATAAATCGAACCTGTCGCGGGGCTAGATCGTTCTGGTCGGCCCACATATTCAAACGTCCATTTCATTTTCTCTTTTGCGATCATTTCATAAAACTTAAAGAATATATGTTGAT
>JAYTTH010000086.1:0-2485 GCA_043745515.1 Pseudobdellovibrionaceae bacterium
TCGGTCAAACCATAACCTGTCCCAAACACTACAAATACAGCCTTTTTTTCATCAAAAAGCAGTTCGCGAGCCCTTTCAAACTCCAGTGGTTTTGCTCCATTTACGGGACGTGCATGGGTGGCAATAATAATAGGCTCTTGACCAGCCCACTGTGTATTTTTTTTCCAGTCGGCAATGGCTGCTTCGATACTTTCAGCAGCCTTCGTATTAGCCAAGGCCACTTTGCGAGAGGCATTGTATTTGGAGCCCTGCCCGACCGCCCAGTGATCTAGGATTCTCTCTACAAACATCAATTGCTCTTTGAATGGGTGAACTAGGTAATAGCGTTCAACCCCGTAAACCGTTGCTGCGCGAGCGATATCGTGAATGTCAAAATTAGTGATGTTGGTTGCAACGATTTTTTTATCTTTGTCCACGATCGGATAGTGAACAAGGGCAATCGCTATTTTCGGAACATAGGGCGTTTTTTTAGAATCCATACCTGAACTCATCTAATCCAGCTCCTGAATCCGAGAATCCAAGTTTTCAAGGCCTGCTGATTTTTTATCCTCTACCGATAGTCCATTATAAAAAGCGACAAGCCGATTCTTATCGCGCCATTTTTTCCCCAAAGTGGACTCGGGATCAATCGAATCCAGCAGGCCTGGTCGCTTTTTAAAAGTCACTAAAACCGACATCCATTGCTCAAAATCTTCAATTTTTAAATGATGTCCGCTGGTCAACGCATCGGGAACTTTCAAGTCTTTCCAAACTTGCGGTCGAGTGTAGCTGGGCGCCTCAAGCAATCCGTTTGCAAACGAGTCTGCAGACAACGACACATCATTTCCAAGGACTTTAGGAATATGCCTAACCACTGCGTCCATAATAATCAATGCCGGCAATTCACCGCCGCTGACAACATAATCTCCAATTGAAATCTCTTCGACATCAAAGTGAACTAGTAGACGTTGATCGATGCCCGCATAACGGCCACATAGAAAACTAATTGCTGGGTACGCAGCCAGACTTTTTGCTTTTTCTTGCGTAAACAGGACCCCCTGGGGCGAAGGGAAAAGAATTTTTGTACCCCTAACGGATTCAAGGGCTTTTCCTAAAATATCGGGTTTCATCAGCATGCCATCTTGACCACCAAAAGGTTTGTCATCGACTGTTTTGTGTTTATCGGTAGTAAAATCTCGTAAGTTTGATACTGAAAACTGCACCTGCTGATTTTTTATAGCTTGCCCAACGATGCCAGAGCTCAAACTTCCAGAAATCAATTCTGGAAATATCGTTAAGAAATTAAACAACACGGTTGATATCCATTAAATCGGTTGGAAAATCCATAATCACAACGGATTTTTCAAAAATAATTTCAACCAAAAATTCATCTACAAACGGCACTTCATAAGAAAAATTATCTTTGGCAATAACCAGTAAATCCTGAGATCCGTTAGAGGTAAACGATGTGATTTTCCCCAAAGACACGTCGTCTTCATTTCGTACTTCGAAATTTAAAATCTCTCTTAAAAAAATAGTTTCGCCCGGATCAGACACAAAATGTTCGTCATTTGTGAAAACTATAGAACCCTTAAGTTCTTCCGACTGATTGCGGTTGTCGATGCCTTCAAATTTGATCAATGCGCCATCTTTAAAGGGGCGAAAACTGGAAATTTTATGATCAACCTGCTGGTTGTTTTTTTTAGGAATCTCAAGCAAGAGGTTAATACCTTTTTCTAGCCAGCTAATATCTTTAGCAAAAGACAAAAGATAAACCTCTCCTTTAAGCGAGTGAGCGTCGATGATTTTACCTACTTTTAACAATTCGGCCGTTTCTGATGAGTGAGTCATGGCGGTATAACTACCTGAAAAAAGAGCAAAAAAAAAGGCCCCAGAGAGGCCTTTAGAAATTTATATACAAAAACACGAACTATTCGATGATATCTAGGTGATAACGCTTGTTAAGCTTAGTTCCAGCTGCCCGGATGATAGTTCTCATTGCTGCTGCTGTTTTACCTTGTTTACCGATTACTTTCCCAAGATCCTCTTTATCAACTTTTAATGCTAGTAATGTGGTTTGTGGACCCGGAATTTCGTCAACTTCGACATTATCTGGCTTATCCACTAGAGACTTTGCCATGTGCTCTACTAATGCTCTTAAGCTGTCCATTGTTATCTCCTTAATCTGAGCGCCACATTTACCAATTTAAAATACACCAACTGGAATCTTCCAGATCTGAATCCTGCCGCGATATTTTTGAATATCGTGATTTTATGACCCACTTCGTAAATTAAACACTGGGTCGATAGAAATTTTCAAGTTTTATTTTACAGCCTGGGCTAGTTTCACTACATGCTTAACTCGAGCAGACGGCTGCGCGCCTTTTTTTACCCACTCAGCATACTTAGCTAAATCCATTTTTACTTTAACATCTTTTCCACGAGGAGTTGGCACATAACTACCTAATACTTCAATGAATTTACCTTTAACAAATCGTCGCTGATC
>JAYTTH010000087.1:0-9131 GCA_043745515.1 Pseudobdellovibrionaceae bacterium
TTTTTTCTTCAGACATGGCTTAAATTTAGTAAGATTTTCAAAAAAAGTAAAGGTATGTTACCTCACCTTCCAAAAGGTATAGTGACAGCCGTATCAACAAATGCCTAAACTAGAATGCAATTACGTCGAACATTTAGGGAGATGATTTTATGAAAAATATTTTTAATCTGACAGTGTTTTTTCTTATAGGATCGAATTGTTTGTTTTCGTCTTTGGCGTTCTCAAGCAGAATTTCCAATTCTTCAGACCTTTTTCAGCCTATGATTGTAAACGGCACTATAGTTTCCGAGATAGATCCCGTTGCCAAAAGCACTGTGTTACTAATAGGTAAAATAGGGCGCGCGTCGTTTACGTGCACCGGTGTTCTTATTGAACGAGATGTGATTCTAACTGCTGGACACTGCTTAGGAGCCCCAGGTTGGGCACAACTAGAGGCCCATTTTAAAATCGATCGAGATAAAAAAGGGCCTTCAATAGCAGTTATTAAACAGCTTCGGCCTTGGGCCACACAACCAATTGATAGAATCGCCGATCAAGATGATCTGGCTGTTCTTAAGCTTAAAACACCGGCACCCGCAAACTATCAGACAGCTGCGCTTTTAGAAGATGTTTTATGGTTAAAAAATGGCGTCACTCTGATTCAGGCTGGCTACGGAAAAAATGTGGTGAAAGATTCGACCTTTGGCAAAAATGGCCTGGGTGTTTTACGCCAAATTCAACAAACGGTGGTTAACACGCAATTTGGCCAAAAGGAATTTTTAATGAGCATTACGGGCGGCGGAACCTGTTCAGGAGATTCAGGAGGGCCAGCTTATTTAAATAGCAACGGTCAGCTTTTTTTAGCTGGTATTGCCTCGCGCATGAGTAAGAATGATCGCGTTATTGAAAACGGAAAAGAACAATATTACTGCACAAATGATATGATATTTACATTGGTACCCGCGCAAATTGCTTGGATCCGCGCCAATATACTTGCGCTCAAGTAGTTTTAGCGAAATCTAGTGACTGGATGGCTCCCAATTGTTATTCTTGTCGACTGAATGAAAATCGTCCACTTGCTATCTCAAGTCGAACTCACTGGGGCCGAAGTTTACGCCATCGATTTAACCGATGAGTTGATTAAACTGGGGCACACTTGCTACATCGTAAGCGATAAAATTCATAAACGCACCAAAGCCACTTTTATTCCCCTTACCATTCATGATGCTACTTTTTTTAGACGAATTCGAAGTATTTTATTTCTGAGGCAATTTATCAAATCCAATAGGATAAGCTTAGTCCATGCTCATTCACGGGCGGCTGTTCGAATTGGTTTTTGGGCGACTCGAATTTCTGGTTGTGCTTTAGTTTCAACATTGCATGGGAAACAACATTTTTCGTATTCAAAAAGACTTTTTAATATTTATGGTGAAAATATTTTAAGTGTTTGCGAAAATATTAAACGGCACTTCACTAAACATTTTGGTTTTCATGAATCTCAATTGCAAATTACACGAAATTTTTTAAACACTGATTTTATTGATGGCCTGGTCAAAGAAACGACTACGATTTCGTCGATCGAACCGCGACAAAAGACGATCTCGTTTTTAGGTCGCACAACGGGCCCAAAAGGATTGAATTGGGAATACCTTATTAATTCCTTTGTTGAAGGTTGGTTGATCAAATTCCCAGAAGTTTTATTTCAATTTGGCGGCGGTGAAGCCTCTTTTTTTTCCGAGCCGACTCAGCAAAAAATCAAACGTTTGACGGCAGCCTATCCTAGTCAATTCAGATTTTTAGGAAAAATGGATCACTTGTTCCAAACGATTTGCACCTCAGACATTATCTTGGGGTCTGGTCGGATTGCTATTGAAGGTATGTATTTGAAAAAAACAGTTCTTGCTTTAGGGGAAGAACTTTATCTAGGTCGTGTCACCCCAAACAATTTTGCCCAGGCTACTGAGTCCAATTTTGGTGATATTGATTCTGAAGTAAAATACACAGTGGATTACGAACAACTCAAAAAAGATGTTGAGGCGACTCTTCTTGAACATGATACGAGCTTGCCATTATCAGTTGCGGACATCTTGCAATCTATGACAACAGCTTTTTACAACAAAGATTTTGAAGTTTCTCAGATGCTTGAAACCTACGAGTGGGCCCTTTTTAAACGTCGCTACCCCAGAAATATTCCGATTTTGATGTATCATCAAATTGTTGATCCCGATTTTTCATCGCCTCACAAAATATATGTAACCGAAGCCCGTTTTGAAGAGCATCTTAATTTTCTAAAATCCAGCGGATTTACAGCCATAACTTTTGGTGATTTGAAAAAAATTAGAAAAGATCCCGAATCGAATGCCATGCCAAAAAAACCCGTGATTATAAGTTTTGACGATGGTTACGAAAACAATTTGAAAAAAGCGGTGCCATTGCTTCACAAGTATCAAATGCGAGCCGTGTTTTACTTACTAGCTAAGGCACATGAAACCAATTTTTGGGATGCCAATTCGGGCGCTCCTCCACTTAAGCTACTTGATCCCGAAGAGAGACGTCAATTGGCTAGCACAATGGAAATCGGAAGCCATGGATTTAATCATGAAAAGCTTTCGTCTATGGATTTTGATGGGGCCCTAAGGGAAATGGAAGATTCCAAACTCAAGCTTGAACATGAACTTGGCGTCCCTATTAGTAGCTATGCTTACACCTATGGGGATCGTTCGGATAGGGATATCTATTTGGCAAAAAAAGCGGGTTATGATTTTGCGGTAAACACAACTCGTGGGGTTTTACATTTTGCTGACAATCCTCAAAACTTATTTCGAATTTCTATCTTTCCAACCGACACTACCCGAGATTTAAAACGCAAAACTCGATCGTGGTACCGACTGTATTACCTTAAGAAAAGAAAAGAATAGGTCTGATTTATCAGCACCGCACCAGCATAGGCTACCAAATTTAATATCACAACTTGGGACCAAGCAAATAAATGCGAGCCGGATTCACGGGCCTGGATAGCCACCGTCGACATACACTGAAGCGCAACCATAAAGAAAAATATCAAAGCCAAAACACTTCCGACGGTAAATATGGGTTTACCATCAGCAAAGGTAGCTTGGTTCATTATCTGCAACAGATCTTTTTGCTGTTCTTCTTCTTGCGATGTGACTTTGAAAGTCACAGCTAGAGAAGACACAAATACCTCACGCGCAGCGAATGCTGAAATCAGCCCCACGCCCACACGCCAATCAACACCCATCGGTCGAAATACGGGCTCCATAAAGTGTCCCAACTGCCCTGCATAGCTGCTTTCTGTTGGTGGCGTCTGTCCATTCACTCGCGGAAATTGCGTTGCTAGCCATAGAATGATTGCAAACATCAAAATTATGGGACCTGCCCGCACCACGTACGATTTTGTTTTTTGTAAGGCTTGCTTTACTATGACTCGAATCCGCGGCCTGCGATATAAAGGTAATTCCATCATAAAAAATTGATCTTTAGATGGCTTCAGTATTTTTGACAAAACAAAAGAAGCCACTGCCCCTAGCAACAGGGAACTAAAATAAAGTCCGGCCAAACTAAACCCAATCAATAGCGCCTTATTTGGAAACAAAAACGAAAGCAGTAAACCATAAACTGGCAAACGGGCCGAACAGCTCATTAATGGAATAATAAACGAAGTAATCAAGCGATCTCGCTTGGAAGATATATTTCGTGTTGCCATCAGTGCCGGAACAGCGCAGGCAAATCCAGACAAAATCGGGACAAACGATCGACCACCAAGACCGATTTTTTGCAAAGGATGATCGATCAAAGCGGCGGCACGCGGCAAATAACCGCTGGCTTCTAAAAACCCCAGACCTAAAAAAAGAAACAAAATTTGAGGTATAAAAACAAGTACAGCAGAAAAGCTAGCGACCAAGCCCTGCGAAATAAAAAGCGCTAAAAAAGAATCTGGAAATCGAGCATCTATCTGAGCACTGATAAAATTAAATCCCGCCTCTATCACATCAGAAAATGGTTTTGAAAACCAAAACAAGGAAGCAAAAATCAATGTCATAATTAGGAAGAAATAAATATAGCCAAAGCCGCTTAGAAAAACTCTGTCCAGCTTTTTGGTCCAGCTATAGACGTCTTTTACAGCCTTACCTGAGGTGACTTGGCTTAATATTTTGGTCACTTCTAGTTTTGCACGTTGAAAATCTAGGTAGGTCCAATTTAGTTTTTTCTTTAAATTTGGTGGGGACAAAGCAGCCACGTCCTGGGCTACTATTAGATCCAAGCCATCCCCTGTTTGACCATTAAAAAGAAAAACTGGCACGTCCAGCAATTTAGAAAGCTTAATAAAATCTATATTCTTGTTCTGGATGATTAATAAATCATGCATCGTTATTACTATAGAAAATTGAAACCCAGCTTCCTTCATTTGCAAAGCGAGGGTCAACTGGCGATCCAATTGTAAACCGTCGATTACTAGTAAACAGTGGGCCCCTTTTGTGACTTCATTTTCGTAGAGTACTTTGGTCGTCACGACTTCATCAGGGCTCTTGGCAATTAAACTATAGGTTCCGGGAGTGTCCACATAGATTTTATTGGAACCAATTTTAGGATTTATAGGTCCAATTGAATATTCAATTGTAGATCCCGGATAGTTCACAGTTTTATACTGGGAACCAGTCAGCCAGTTGTACAAAGTAGTTTTGCCGCTGTTTGGTTGCCCAAGCAAAATAAAAGTATTCACTTAAGTTCCAATCGCTGAAATTCTTCATTCCTAAGTGCCACATACAATGACTCAGAGGACACAATCCACGGTCCATTGAACGGCAGTCGTTTTTCAACAATGATCGTCATGCCTTCTAAAAACCCCATATCATACAATCGATCCGTAATTTCCGAATCTAATTCAGTAGATTTGATTTTTTGAAGAACATAAGGAGTATTAAACTGAACCGGCATTATCTAAAACTTACCTGTTGAGCTCAATGAATTTAATCATTTTCTCAATTAAAACCTTAAATGAAAATTAAATGAACAGTCATTTTAGACTTCGAAAAATAATCTCACTCAAGATTCTAAGGATGCACTGCCGCGGTTAGGTCAGCCTGCCAGCCGGCATTGGTATTAACATAATCAGTCATCTGAGCCGTGCTCCAGCCAGATTGCGATTGAAACGTCGCCAAGTCCTGGGCAATTTGCGAAGACACTTTGGGATCCGCCATAATTGCTTGAGCCACAGCAGCCCCACCAAAAATATCGGTTGCGATTACAGTGCCTGCAACAATGGCAGCGGCTTCAGCAGCATGGGCGGCAATAAAGTCACCTACGGCTTGGGCGCCGCCTGTATAGGCGGTTGCCCACAAGGTGGTCGCTCGTGCAAGATCCATTGATGTGTTCATGCTTCCAGTCGACGCAATACTTCCTACAATAAAACTACTTACTGCGTTCGCTCCACCAGGGACATTCGCGGCCCATAGGCCTGCTCCATAAGCGACAGCCATACCATCACTAGGATTCAGTGCTACGTATCCTTTGATCTGATTAATAGCCGCTAATTGAGCGGCATCTTGGACGGCCCCTGGGTTGGCCGCGCTCAATATAGCGGCCGAAGGAAAGTTGCTGTAAAAATTGGAAGTATTCGTCGCTGAAACAGCTTGAATCCAGACACCCACACCGAGGCCTGAATTCATGGTAACCTCGGGATTTGAAATTAAAATATCCTTTAACATTTTTTGGGACGCAGTAGTAAAAAGAGTTCCTCCAGCAACGGTGTCTCCTGGATTTGTTGGAAACATCGAGGCCAGTGTTTCCAGTCCTGTTTGGGCTCGCAACATGGATACACCCGACGGGTCATGGTTGACAGCAGCTTGAACCCACGCATCTATCGTGTTCGCGCCGTTAAGACCTGTTTGAACTAAACCATTTCCATAAACATTCGATAACAAATTCATTTGCTGCAAGGAACTCATCTGAGAGATGTAACTCGAAGCGATTCCGATCCAGCTTGTGTTTGAGGCCATCCAGGCATCAGCGGCGACAAACGGATTTGGAATTCCGTTCCTTACAAAGTAGTCGTAAACAGCACACTGTTCTGCTGATCCACATGTTGTATAGGGAGTGGTCGGGTCAGCAGTGGTCGATATTATGCCGCCGGTTACAGGATCTATTGTAATGGGAGGCGGCGAACAATTAGTGGTGCAACCTGCCGTCGGTGGCTGTTGTAAAACACGATTGTCCATAGAACAGTCGACGATTTGATTCTGATCAGAAAAGGTAACACTAATTGACCCGATCACTTGTTCTTTATAGGTCTGCCCTCGTCGCACGCCCGTAGCATCTTGAATTTTTTGGGTCGCATCTAGCTTTAGTTCTCCAACATAGCGATGTAGACCCAAAGCGTTTTTTTCCGCAAATTGAGATTCCGTCACATAGAGGCGGTCAATATAAAGATCAAGGGCATCGTTAATGACGCCATTTCTAATTTGCCCTAAACTTCTGATGTCAAACTTAACATCAAAATCTCCTGGGTCGGGATTTGTTGGCCCAGCCGTATTTGGAGGAATTCCAACTATAGAAACGCGGTCTACACTCATAGTGCAAACATTGATACTAGATAGGTAATTCTGCAAAATTTGACCAGTGGTATTAACTGAAATCTTTCCTTCTATGACTTTAATATCTTTGTAAATTCCGCTGATCGTTCCTACAGAAACAATACTAATTACGGCAATTACAAAGACACCAACTAGAGATTCAATAAGGGAAAAACCGGAATTTCCTATGCGTTTCATGCTAAACCTCTGCTATTTAATTAAATTTTGGTCAACTTACAGCTTACAAATTTATTCTGACCATCGAGTTCAAATTTCATTTTACCAATTGTTTTTTCAGTCAATCGCGGAGACGAACCCGAACCTTCTGCTATCGAGTATTTCAAAATCGCTTCGTACACATTCGGAGGATTTTGAACCACTGTGTCCATATAGACAGAACTTACATTGGCTCGTAGAATTGTATTAAATGTATCGTTTTCTATATGGCCTATACCCCGGATATCGAAATGAATGGGGATTCTACGAGGTCTTGTTGTACTAATCGGGTCTTCTTCAGTGCCGCCGCCCCCGTTTCCACCATTGCCTCCAGAACCGGACAGTGCCGATAAATTTAATACTTGTTCGGTGCCAACGGCGTTCATACATAGCCTTGGACTTGAAAGATTTGTCACCAAGGCTAGCCCGATCGATACGTCAGCGGCCTTAGAATTATTAGAATAGGACATTTTTTGGGAGTGTTGGACTAAATTCATTAGAACTGCCGACACTATTGAAAAGAACGTACAAACAAACAGAATTTGCAATGAGGAACTACCCACATTGTTTCGAATATAATGATTCATTTACCCCACCCTTAGTTCACTATAAAACTTTTTATCGTAAGTAATTATAAAATTGTTAGCGAATTACCAATTTAAAACATAGACGAAATAGAAAACGTTACTTTGCTCTTCACGCCTCTTATTTTGAAACGATCTTAATCTGATACGCTCAGGTCTGGTGAAAACAGGTAATTTGGCTAAAATTGATTGGAACTAAATCACTTTAATGGGATAAATAACCTAGATGAATCAAAAAGGGTTTACATTAGGCGAGGTACTCGTATCGGCCGTTATCATGTCAATAGTAAGTGTTGGCATATTTGCTACCATTCGAGGCCTTACAAACGGATCGGCAACTGCGGAAACTCGCATTTCATTGTCTTCAAATGTCGTCTTGCTTCAAAAAATGCTTTCAAACCTACAGATTTGCACCAATGGTATTGATAAAACAAGTGCGGTTCCTATTGATTTTGCGGCACCTGCGCGATTTGATGTTAGTTTTAACATAATAGGTTTCGGGCTTATAAAGAGAAACACTGACAATACAACAATTAATTTTTTTATTGATGAGGTGTATGTAGATAGTCCAATTTTTTATGGTTTATCGGCAACCAATCAGAAAATTTTCATAGGTATATTGAAGATGTCCGCCACTCAAAAAATACAAGAAAATGGGGTCACAAAAAGAGGTCTCAATTATAAAGAACGAATTGTCGGAGCATTCACTATCACTCTGGCCGATGACAAAACAATTGTGGACTGCAAAACGTCACCAAGAAGCTTATAAGGTCGTGCTGGCGGCCTGGCCTCTAGTTTCTTCAACGCTCACTTGCACCTTTTGAACCCCAAAGGCAGTGAGATCATTTTTAATATTTGTCGCTAGAAGCCTGGACAGCTGTTCTACTGAAGTATTATTTACTGGCAAACGAACCACTTCGTTTTTGGGAAATACATAAAACCGATCACGAAAGCGAACTTCTAACGAGGGGCCTTTTTCAGTAAACTTCATTTCCTCATGCAAGGCCGGCAATAAGACCATTTCATCCCATTCGTCTAATTTAGCTTTGATTATTTTTTTAAAAATATTAAAATCTACAAAATAGCCCTTTTCGATCAATTGGGCATTTTCAAAAGGAACGCCAATATTTACTTTTACCTGATAATTGTGCCCATGTAATTTTTCCGCCGAGTTTTTATCAAAAATTAAAAAATGAGCGGACGAAAATTTGAAATTTTGTTTATGTAGATGTAAGGTTGTAGTTTCCATTTCGAGCGTTCTCCGCTAAGTAGTGTAGTTCTTAATACTAAAAAAGACTATTCCAAAACGAGGTATATGTGAAGACTCAGCTCAAATCCCCTTTAAAAATAGAGATTAAAAAAACTTTTGAAATTGAATCGGCTCGTTTTTTACCTTTTTTACCTAAATCCCATCCGTGTTCGCAGACCCATGGCCATAGTTTTAAAGTGACCCTGACGCTTCGAGGCTTGGTGGACGCCAAACTTGGCTGGCTTTTGGACTACAATGACATTGATAAGTTGGTAGCTCCTGTTTTAAAACGAATAGACCACAAACTTTTGAACAAGGTGCCAGGCCTTAGCAACCCAACTACAGAGAATCTGAGTGTTTGGCTTTACAATACAATAAAGCCTAAATGTGACGAGCTTGTTCAAGTGACGTTAAAGGAAACCAGCGATACGGAATGTTCCTTTCCCGTTCTCCCCTAATTTTTGCACCAGCTAGGAATTTGTGTTCTGCTTTTTCACGGGCGGGAAGTTTTTC
>JAYTTH010000088.1:0-9129 GCA_043745515.1 Pseudobdellovibrionaceae bacterium
TGAAAATCTTCTTTCTTTTCTACTTTGACTTGATATTTAGCCGGCAAATCAGCCAGTTCAATGATGCCCTCAGATTTTAGAATGGTTAGGCGCTCTACCAAATTTTCAAGCTCACGAATATTACCTGGCCATGGATAGTGCACTAAGCTGTCGAGGGCGGATTCGCTAAAACCGACTAGACGCTTGGTTTTGAATTTATTAAATTGTGCCAAAAAATGAGTTAGCAACAATGGGATGTCTGGCTTTCGTTCTTGTAAAGCCGGCAATTGAACCGGAATTACATTTAGGCGATAAAAAAGATCTTCGCGAAATCGACTTTCTTCGACTGCTTTTTCAAGGTTTACATTGGTAGCAGCGATGACTCGTACATTTACATTAATTGTTTTAACGCCGCCAACTGGTTCAAATGATTTTTCCTGCAAAGCCCGAAGTATTTTCACTTGAAGACTGGTATCTAAATCGCCAATTTCATCTAAAAAAAGTGTTCCGCCGTCAGCCATTTCGAAACGACCCATTCGATTTGAAATGGCTCCGGTGAAGGCGCCTTTTACGTGGCCAAAAAGTTCGCTCTCTAAAAGTTCCGCAGGAATTGCGCCGCAGTTAATGGCGATAAAAGGCCCCGACGCTCGAGAAGAATTAAAATGAATGGCTTTGGCGATTAGTTCTTTGCCTGTGCCGCTTTGACCTGTGATCATAACGGTAGCTTCGGAATCTGCGACTTTTTCTACCAGGCTTAAAATACTTTGAATGCCTTCGCTGCGACCGATAATTTGGTCAAATTTATATTTCTTATGAACAACTGTTTTCAAATTTTTGTTTTCAACTTGCAATTTTTTATGCTCCAATGCTTTGTCGACTAGCCCCAAGAGCTCGTCAATATTTACCGGTTTTGTCATAAAGTGATAAGCGCCCCGCTGAGTTGCTGAAATCGCCGTTTCAATGGTGGCGAAGCCAGTTAGTACAATCACTTCTATGGCTGGATTCATGCGTTTTAAGATATCCATGAAATCGAGTCCATTTCCATCTGGTAGACTCATGTCAACGATAGCCAGGTCAAATTGCGCCTCCGATTGGGCAAACATTTTTGCTTCTTGCAGGGTCGCCGATGTTATGACATCTAAACTCTTTCGTGATAAAGCGCGGGATAAAACATTCCGCAGCTGAGAGTCATCTTCTAGTATAAGAATTTTTGGATTCTTCATAGCCTTCCTTCCTGGTAGGTACAAAATTTTCTAAATCGAGCAATCCCGTTTCAAGCTAATCATTAGCTTTCGTCGTGACATAACTTTATGCTATAGAAATTTGACAGTACTGTCAAAAATTCAACCCTTTTATTTTACAAAACAGCTAAAATCTTGACTAGCGTTGAGTTTCACAGCTGTCCTTAGCCCAGTTAAAAATTCGTCAGACTGGACTTTTAAATAGAAAATAATCGTCAAATAACCGAAAATGGTACAGCCGAAAATTAGACACCTGTCTGTTTTTTTGACTGATTTTTCTCAGATTGGGTCGATGCAAACATTGATTATGAAATGTGGGTGAGATTGTTTATGCTGTTCCAAACACACCGAACAAAAGGAGAATGCCATGAGAAATAGCAGCTATGATGATACGGATAGAACAGAGATGGTATTGACGTTTGCCGGGCTTGAAGGCAGCGAACAAGAACACGCATTGTCAAAACCAATTGAAATATTGGCCTGGAGCTTCGGTGCTAGCTATGGGGTTGAAGGCGATAAAAAAACTCCGTCAACCTATTTGCAAAATCTTAGCATGACACAATATGTATCCGAAGTTTCGCCAACGTTTCTAAAGTGCCTGGCATCAAACCGAATTTTTAAAACTGTTATTTTAGAATGTACAAACAAATCTCAAACCATAAAACTTGTATTGCAAGATGCTTTTCTTACTCATACATCTACAGGTGGTTCTGGTGGCGAATCCAGGTTGACTGAAAATATAGGTATTGGATTCAAAGCGATGGAATCATTTTTTGAAGATCGTACAAAAGAAAACGGTAAAATGGTGTCTTCGGGCCCACTGACCAATGACGATCTTTTTACTGCCGGTCGTCGGTCCTAGTAGATTAAGTGCGGGTATTGACTAAAAGATTGGTGACAATGTCCGCACATTTTTTAATGGCCGTTTCGATAGATTTCAAATCTGAATATAAGGGGTCTTGTTGGTTGGTATCCATCAGCAAAATTTGAGTGTAGGACAATAAGCCCCCTAATGGATTATTTATTTCATGAGCAATGCTGCTAGATAGAATTCCTAGTTCAGCTTTGGGGGCCAATTCCAATAGTTCTTTTTCAAGTTCCAGTTTTTTAGTAATATTGCGATAGTAATGGATCGCATATTTTTTTCCTTCGAGGATTACGGGCTGCCCGGCCACATTGAAGCTTTCGGATTTACTGCTGACTTCAAATTTATGCCCTAAATGGCAACCCTCACAAGGAATGTCGCGTCTAAATAAGAACTTATAGCATTTTTGAGGTGATTGAAAATCTTCGAGATTTGATTGAATCACATTGTATTCAGGATCGACAAGAATGATGGGATCTTTAATAGCGTTGAACAGAGTTTTCCAATAGTGGTGAATAGATTCCAATTTAGTTTTGTTTTCAAATCGTTCGGTGGCAACACTGACTGCTTCGGTAACCCTAGCTAAAAATTCGGATTCTTCTTTGGCAAAAGGTTTTTGAAACGACCGCATGAAAAACACGGACCCGATTTCGTTATTTTGTTTGTGAATTCGAAAACGTAAATACTGATACTGCAGCTGAGATTCAAGGTCCTTAACAAAAAGTTCGTCTTTGGGCGCATAAACTACTTTTATCCATTGGATTTCAAAGGTTCTAAGCAATTCGTCATTCAGATTCTTTTCAAGTTCTTCTAGTGATTGTGACAAATAAACAGTCGTTAAGGCTTTGCGAAATGCTTCAATTCGAATATTGGTAAGAAACAATTTGCGTCTGGATTCGACCAGAAATTTTGTACGCTTTTCAATTTTTTCATCCAAACTTTGGCGCAATTTGAGCATATTTTGATTTTGTTCTTCGACAAGGCGTTTGTAACTTTCAAACTGCTTTTCTTGATAGGATCTATCAAGAGAAAAATTTAAGTAGGATTCAATAGTCTTGTCCGAATAAGACGAAAATACTTTAATAAAGGAGTATTTCCACTGAAGTTCTAATAGGGATTTTTTAGAAAAATCCGTTGGAATCACCGCGACGATTTGCAAATGAGGATTATTTTGTTTCCATTTGGTAAACAAATCAAAAAAACGCTTCTCTAGAAGCGCCGTTAAATTGATGCCAAGTACATCTATGTGTGATCGATCAAATTGATAGTTTGCTTCATACAAATCATTTACAATGACGGCGCCACTGTCTGAAAGGTTTTTTGGCCAGGGTCCAATAAGAAGAAATTTGTGGATTATAGCCGACATACTTGAATTAGTTCCTTATGCGAAAAAATTGTATAATCAGGTATTTCAAATTTATCTTGAGGAGAATCATCTGCGTGCTCTCCGAATTTAAAATAACACGTGTGTCCGTCTAATTGCTTTGCCATTCGGATTTCTTGAGATAGTCGATTTCCAATTGCTAGCAGCTCTTCCGGTTTTATCTGAGTTCTAGAAATTATTTTTTCAAAAGCAGCTTTTTTAGTTAAAAAAGCTCCGTCGGCTACAACTAAAATATTTTCAGGCTTTACAAATCGATCAATTTTTAACTGTGTCAATTTTCGCTTTTGAGCGTTTAAAACACCAGCGGTTACTATGAATAATAAGTAACGGCCGCTCAAGACCTTTAGGTTGTCTTCGGCACCCTCTAACATTTGCATATTTTCAGGAATTTCGGGTTCATAAAAATAGCGATTTAACGTAGGTAGCAAATCTTTTTTGTTTTTTTCATTGGTAAGGCTGGGCGCGATGCTTTTAAAAAATTCCTTGTGGGATCGTGTTTTTACGAATTCCTTTCGCAAACGATCAAATTTTTCGAAATCAGACGCATAGCCTTGCGACACTAGGTAAGTGTGTATTTTTCGACACGCAAACGGAATTAACTCGTTCGTCGTATCAATTAAAGTATCATCTAGATCAAAGGCAATCGCCTTGTAGGCCATTTAAAATTCCCAGTCGGATTCCGATTTATTTTTGTGCATAAAAGTCACAGTTCCTTTTATATTATCAGGGAAAAAGCCACCATCCACAACGATTTTCTAAAATTTGACGGTAGCTCTAGGAGATCTAATGAGCCTTTTTTTTTGGATTCCAAGTCTGCTTGTCTTAGCTGCGAAAAAGGGAAAATAACCCTGGATTATCAAGTAAAGAGTGATAATTTACTCGCATGACAGAAAAAGAAGAATCTAAAAGCAAAGACATTCCATTTACAGCAATTATATTGGCAGCTGGCAAAGGAACTCGAATGAATTCGGCCCTGCCAAAAGTGCTTCATCCAGTAGCCGGAAAACCAATGATTTCTAGAGTTATCGCTACCTGTAAAAAAGCCGGAATAAATGATATTCGCGTCGTGGTTGGTCACGGTTCTACTTTGGTAAAAAGCGTCCTAGAGGCCGAGGGTGTTACGTTTTTCGAGCAATTGCAGCAATTAGGCACCGCAGACGCTGTCAAATCCGCCCGGCCAGAAACCATTGAAGGTAATATTATTATTCTAAACGGTGATCACCCTTTAATTGAGCCAGGCGATATTGAAATGTTCATTCGCCAATTCAAAGAACAAAAACTAGATATAGGCTTGGTTACAACGGTATTAAAAGAGCCCGGTGATTTCGGGCGTGTAGTTCGCAGTGGTGGTGAACTTTATTCGATTGTGGAATCCAAAGACGCGTCCTCAGAAGCCCGAAAGATTAAAGAAGTGAATACAGGAATTTATCTCACCCGAGGCGCGATATTAAATCTGTTGTTGCCAGACATAAAGAATCAAAATCTGAAAAAGGAATATTATTTAACAGATATAATTTCTCTCGGAATTGAAGAGCGAAAAAAAGTGAAAACCATTTCAGGCGAACGGCATGTTTCTATGGGGGTGAATAACCAAATAGAATTAGCAAAAGCGACCAAATGGGTTTTCAAACTACAAATGAAAAAATTGATGGACGGTGGTGTTTTAGTCATTGATCCTAAAAATACCTACATTGAAGAAACAGTTGAAATCGGACCAGGCTCAGTAATTTATCCAGGCAGTTACATAAAAGGGGCTACTAAAATTGGAAAATTCTGTATGGTTGAGACCAACGCTTTTATTGTCGATTCAATTATTGAAGACAGTGTGCAAATTAAGTCAGGCAGTTATCTGGAATTTTGCCATATCCATTCAAAATGCATTCTTGGACCCTATGCTCGTATTCGACCAGAAAGTGAATTGCTTGAAGAGGTTCATATTGGAAATTTTGTTGAAGTTAAGAAATCAAGAATTGGGAAAAAAACAAAAGCAGCGCATCTGGCTTATATTGGCGATGCGGATATTGGCGAAGAAACAAATATCGGTTGCGGAACTATTTTTGTAAACTATATGGCTAATAAACAAAAACATCGAACTAAAGTCGGGGATAACTGTTTTATTGGCAGCGATGTTCAATTGATAGCGCCTTTGGAAATCGGCTCAGGTGCTGTTTTAGGGGCTGGGTCGGTAATCACGAAAAATGTACCGGCCAATGCGTTGGCAGTCACGCGCGGGACCCAAATCATAAAAGAAAATTACAAGCCGAAACCGTAGTGATAGAAAGGTATTAAAGTATGTGTGGAATCGTTGGTTACCTGGGCCCTTTGAATCCCAAAGATGTTATTATGCAAGGCTTAAAAAAGCTTGAATATCGTGGATACGATAGCGCGGGACTTGCGATTATTCAGGACGGGCATACCAAATTAATCAAATCGACAGGCAAATTGCAGATGCTAGAAGAGCGAATTAAAGATGAAACATGGACTGGGCACGTAGGCATTGGCCATACCCGCTGGGCTACTCATGGTGTGCCTTCCGAGCGAAATGCTCATCCCCACAAGGTGCATGGTATAACGTTAGTTCACAACGGCATTATTGAAAACTACAATGAAATCAAAGACGATTTGATTAAACGGGGAGCTTCGATTGCGTCCGATACAGACTCAGAACTAGTCGCTCATTTAATTGCCGAAGAATACGAAAAAACTAAAGAGTTAAAGTCCGCTGTTGAACGCGTATTGCCCAAACTGGTAGGTGCTTTTTCGATTGTTGTTCTCTGTGAAAAAAGCCCAAACGAACTAATCGCATTCAAAGATGGTCCACCTTTGGTTATTGGCCTTGGAAAAAATGAAAACTTTGTGGCAAGCGACGTACAAGCTTTGATTAAATACACCCAAGAGTTCATCTATCTGAATGATCGTGAAATTGTGAAAATAGAATCAAATAGAGTTCGGCTTTTTTCATCTCATGGCGTGGCTATTGAGCGAAAGCCTGTGACGTTAAACTGGAGTCCAGAGCTTACGGAAAAGCAGGGTTTTGCTCATTACATGCTAAAAGAAATTCACGAGCAACCCAGAACCGTAGCGGCATCGGTGGAAAGTCATCTAGTTGAAAATCAAGTTCGATTAAATCGCGTTGGCTTTTCCCATCCAAGTTATTTTGAATCCCGTGAGACTCTTGATATTCTTAAAGACTGGGAAAAAACTCAATCTGTACTTCGTAATATTGACCGAATTTTTATTGTCGCTTGTGGCACCAGCTATTACGCGGGAACAATTGCAAAATACTTTATTGAAAAAATTGGCAATGTTCCCGTGGAAATCGATATTGCGAGTGAATTTAGATATCGAGACCCAGTGATTCCAATAAATTCGTTAGTAATGACAATTTCTCAAAGCGGTGAAACGGCAGACACTTTGGCGGCCATTCGGCTAGCCAAAGAAAAAGGCGCGCTGACTTTATCGTTGTGCAATGTTAAAAATTCATCGATCGATCGAGTCGCTGATGGTCACTTGTACATGAACGCGGGTCCCGAAATCGGCGTTGCTAGTACAAAGGCCTTCACAGCCACTATTGCGATGCTAAGTGTTTTCGCATTGAGTATCGGTAAAATTAAAAAAACCCTGACATCAGAAAAAGAGAAAGAATACGTAATGAGCTTGAGGTCCCTTCCTAGCAAAATGGAAGTCGTACTGTCTTATGATAAGTATTTTTTAGCAGCCGCAAATTCCCTAAAAGACTTTCGTGGATTTTTATTTATGGGCCGAGGAACTAGTTTTCCGATAGCAATGGAAGGAGCATTGAAACTAAAAGAGCTGGCTTACTTCCATGCCGAAGGCTATGCTGCGGGCGAAATGAAGCATGGTCCGATCGCGTTGATTGATGAAAAAATGGCAGTCATCATGATTGCGCCACACGATAGCTATTTTGATAAAACCGTAAGCAATATAGAAGAAGTCAAAGCACGTGGTGGGTACATTATTTCATTAGGCTCCGGGGACGATCAAACTCTTAAGCGAATAAGCAAATTGTACTTACCGATTCCTGTATCCGATTGGATGACTAATCCAATTCTTTTTGTTATTCCTCTGCAATTAATGGCCTACCACTTGTCTTCCGTACTTGGTTATGATGTGGATCAGCCGAGAAATCTTGCGAAATCAGTCACGGTAGAATAATGGAAATTTCATTTAAAATAGTGATTTGTTTAGTTTATATAGGTCTTTTTGGAATGGCTAAAACCTCTGATTTGAATAAAGATTTTTATCTAGGTAAGTTTGAAGGCTCGGGACGAGCCTGTTATGGCAAGTTAGAAGTAAAACCTAAATCGGTGTCATGGAACATTACATTCAGTAAGTGCAAAGCATCTGCCTATAAAATATTAAAAATAGACCAGTCAGGTCCAAGATGGGAAGTCGTTTTTGAAAGAAAACTAAAAGATAAAAAATGTTTTTATCCAGTATTGAGGCTCGCTCACCAAATAGAAAAAGACCCCAATATTGGATGGAATGTCGAAGGATTTGCTACCGTCAAAGCGCATCAGGAAGAGTCCGTAAAGGACAGCATCAGCTGTTATCTTTATCGACTTTAAATTTCCTATTGTGTCGTCATTAGGTATTGAAAATAAGCTTTCGTTTTTTCAACATATTCAACGGTTTCATTTCCGCGGGCTTGGCCGTACTGAGTTTTTTTGTAATATTCATTGATAGCGAGTTTTGGCAAAACGGCTTTGAGCTGATTCCAATGATACGGGTTTTTCCCCATGGAATTGGCGATAGCGAACGCATCCTGAAGATGGCCGATGCCAATGTTGTAGGCAGCCAAAGCCAAGATTACGCGATCATTAAAAGAAATTTCATTGGGAAAAAACTTAACTAATTTTTTTAAGTACCGAGCTCCGCCAAAGATATTTTGGGCTGGATTGTGAATATCTTCGATTCCCAAGTATTCGGCGGTTGACTTGGTGATCTGCATTAAACCCTTAACACCGGTGAAACTGCGAGCCGTTGGATCCCAATGGGATTCCTGATAACAAACAGCCGCTACTAGTTCCCAAGGCAATCCGTATCTAGTTCCCGCTTTTTTGAAAAGTGAAATATAATCCGGAAGCCTGGACTGAGTTCTGAGTTTGAAAAGTTCGACATCAGTTTGTGTAAGCTCTTCAGAGTAAATTCGATAGTGTTCATAGATCGATTGTATACGGCCGTCCCGAGATGCCTTTTGAATCCAACTGCGCATCAGAGGACTCAAAAAAGAATGATGATCTTCGATCATCCAGTTAAGTGAAAAATTATCTTTTAGCTTAAATTTAAATTCAATCTGATTAAATTCTTTAAGGTGAAAAAGTCCTTCTTTGTTGTTCGTCACGAGGCAATCTGCTTTACGGCTTTCCATTTCAGAAAAAGCTCGGGACGTAGATCCATTAAGCCAGATCTGAATGCGGGCCTTGGGAATTTTTCTTTCCAATTCACGATGAGATACGACGTTTTTGTTTTTTTCAAAAGATATAATCTGCCTGTTTCTGAGATCCATTTCGGAATCCGCTTTGATCTGTTTATTGCAAAAAACGGACAGGGACGCTGATTCATAGTCGGGTCCTAAAATAGCGCCGTAGGATTCACCATAGGCGCGCGGAAAGCGACCAGCTGCAACGTGCCCAATT
>JAYTTH010000089.1:0-2473 GCA_043745515.1 Pseudobdellovibrionaceae bacterium
TGCATGAAGTAAAATGAAATCGAAAAAGCGTGAAATCTCTAAGGAATTTTGTTAACCAGTCGGAATCGTTTAGTTATTTGTTTTCGTGTTTTTTACGTCGGGAAGTTCTGGCATTAGGGCCTCAACTTCCTGAAATCATTGAACTTCATTTTTTCTTTTTGGCTCAGGTAAGCCAAGGTAAGCCGATATTGGATCATTTTAGCCTCCTTAGTGGTGTTACATTGTTATATTCTTCTTGTCTAACCTCGCTCAGTCCTAAATCACGAATGTGATCTAGATTCTTAAGTGGTCGGCAAGTTTTAGGTCTTTGTGGCCAGTCATAGCGACAACCGAGTCTAGCCCCTGCCCTCCCACTTTTCGCGCCAATGTGGCCATCCCATGCCTTAAACAGTGAGTTCCTGTGTATGTCACGGAGTTTAAGTCTTCTCTCAATAATCGACCGCAGCCAAGGATGAAATGCACTCGACGCGATTACTTATTTTTAGGGAATGGCGACAAGTATTCAAACATCTTGCTGATGTTGCACCAAACGACAGAATCTTTGGTTACCAGAAACTCTTGATCCAAATAGATATTTGAAATCTGAATTCCTGACACTTCGCCGATTCGACCAGCACAAAAAGAATGGATCATTTCCAAATCTCGATACAACTCTGGAAGAGCCGACAAGAATTTGAAGGCTGCTTCAATTGGAATTTTCTTATCATCCGCTGGCTTCGGGTTTATACCAGCTGAATATTGTCGTAAACAGATTCAACTCGCCATAAAGATTGCACCGAAAATGTTTTGATCGTTCCAAATTTGCTCGAATGAGGCCATAAGAACAACTGTGTTTGTTAGCTGCGCTGAATGCCTGTTGACCCTTCCACCCAGCGCGCTATTATCAAGAGAAAAGGCAATTTCATGAGCGATCAACTTCCCAAAAGCGAAATCATCTTATTCCAATCAAACGACGGACAAACCAAAATTCAGGTTCGCTTTGAAGATAAAAGTGTTTGGCTTACTCAAGCTGCAATTGCTGAGCTTTTTCAGACTACCCCACAAAATATAACTCTCCACCTAAAGGCCATTTATACAGTCTAGAAGCTATCTTGGCCGTTGGCTACCGGGTTAGGAGCCCTCGTGGAATCCAATTCAGACAATGGGCAACAGCCCGACTTCAAGAGCTCTTGGTAAAGGGTTTCGTCATGGACGATGACAGACTCAAGGAAGGCAAATCTATCGGCCAAGATTACTTTGACGAGCTTTTACTTCGCATTCGCGATATTCGAGCTTCCGAGCGACGGTTCTATCAAAAAATCACCGACATCTACGCCTTACGGTTTGGAAGAACTTGTGGCCCTCAATCGTTCTGTGACTATGTACTTAGATTATGCCGAAGACCAAGCGTTGAGTCGTAAACCCCTGCACATGGCTGATTGGGTTAAAAAGCTCGATGGCTTTTTGCAATTCAACGAAAAAAATATCCTGACCCACGCAGGAAAGATTTCTCAGAAAATGGCACTTGATCACGCTGAAAAAGAATTTAAAAAATTTGAGACGAACCGACGACAGATTGAAACTAAAAACTCTGCTAGCGATTTCGATAAAATGGCCAAGCAGATCACAAGTAAAAAGCCAAAAAAGAAATAGTGCGTGAATGAAAGCAGACTTTTCTGAAGAAAAATGTCTCCTTTCATTCACCATTTTGAAATCGTAGCGGAGATTGTTACAATTTATTTAATTTTTTAACCTAAGTACTATCGTTTGTTAGGAATTGATCTGGTATTAGTATAATAGTGTCTACCTTTTCTATACTGCCATTAAATCAAAATGATGGATGATTTTAAAGAGGTTTATTTTTCGATTTCAATGTTTTTCTCTAGATTTCTCAAAATGAGATTCATATTTTTGTGCGCACAAGCAAGTCCCGTTCAAGATGTTTTAAAGTAATCAAATCTAATCAAGAAAAAATGTGATTAAACCGAGAAGAGCTAAGCGTCAATATGCTGCGGTAACGCTATCGGGGGATAGATGAGAATTATTTTGGATACGTTGCGGTTTTTAAAATTCTTATAAGTGCCACATCAGACCAATTAAATAAAATGCAAGATCTAAGCGATCAGTCAGTTACAAAATTAGATTTTATACTTTAGCGAAGTAGGCAAATATGAGTAAAAAAATTATTCAAAATATTAAATCTTACAAAATAAAATTTTTAACAATTGGCGTTTTGGCCTTGACTATGTTTTATCAAAACTGCACCGGGTTTTCTTCCAAACTCACTTTTTCAGAAATCAAAAACTCAGAAAGTTCCACAGCTCTTGTGGATGAACCTGAAAGTTCAGAAAATTACACAGTTTTAGTTGATGAGGTAGAAACGACTATTGAGCCGCCTTCACTGGATTCATTTAACCCCAACCAGCGTGATCCTCTAAAGGCGGCCTTTGCCGACCTTCGGAAAGGGATTGAACTTAAAACACATCGAAAGTGG
>JAYTTH010000090.1:0-2473 GCA_043745515.1 Pseudobdellovibrionaceae bacterium
ATTACAAGCGGGTACCTCTGTGTTAGCGCAAGCTAATCAGCAGTCCAATGTAGCACTAGGGCTCTTGAACAAGACATTCCAAGGCGGCGGCTAGTTTAGTTAATCTAAACTAGTTCGTTCTTGAATTGTCCAGGTGTTTCGATCTTGATTACTTTCAAGATCACCCTTCAAGAATTCAATAGCTCATAAACTGATACTTGCTTTACTGATCTGTTTCCTGCGCGTGGAGCGCATTTGCGCTCCACATTTATTTTGAATGATAAAAGCTTGAAATATCAGGCATAAGAATTTCTATGGTTTGAATCGCATCATAGAGATGAATAATTTGCCAGTTCATGAAAAACTCCTATCCCCGGCTTGGTAACCGTAGTAAATCTGCGGCACAATTCGAGGGGGTTTCGTGATTCGCATTTCTATCCTATTAGTTCTATCTGTAATTTCTCAACTATCTTTAGCTCAGCCAATTCGTTCGCAGTCATTGACTCGATTTCAGGCCGCCAGCGACGTAAGCCCAAAAATAAATAAAAATGTAGCGAGCGCCAAAGACGATGTTTGGAGTGATGTAACCGTCGATCTTAAATGGTTAGTCGGCGGAATCAATTATCAGTCGTGTTCTCAATCGCAAAAAGCCTACTACGGATGCGTTTTAGCAGTTGAAACGTTTGCGGCGGTTTTGAAAAAAAATATTGAAGTGTTTCCGGTAGCTCAATTGACGATTAAAAAGCCTCTTTTCCAGGCCGCTACATTAGCGCTAGTCGAAGTTCCAGCCCCGGTAATCAGCAATGCAAAAGATGCCTATGGATTTTTTGCTGCTGAACGAGCTAAATTGACTACGCGATTTCTCTTAGCATCAGCAGAGTATTTTAAAGCACCAAATCAAGACTTTGAACTGATGTTAAGTGCGATTAATCAGTTGGCGGGACAGTCTGTAAAACCGATGGCCTATGTTGCGGCGGCCAGCAAATATATAGAAACGGCTCGTGACCCACACACTTCAATTATTCCATTAAAGCAGCGTGAATCTGAATATCAAGACAGCGGTGATTCTTTTGTCGGAATTGGAATTGAATTTATGCCGGTTGCTCAGGGCTTACTGGTTAAGCGAGTAGTAAAAGGTGGCGGCGCGCTTCAAGCTGGACTTAAAGTCGGCGACCTGATTGTGGCTGCTGACGGTCTTTTAATTAAAGATATCAAGGACGAAGACGTTACCACCCACCTAAAAGGGGCGGCTGGTACCACAGTTAATTTAACCATCCAAAGAGATCAAAAATCCTTTGATGTCGTTGTTACGCGTTCTCAAATAGTTAATCCTGTTATCAGTTCAGAAAGTATTAATTATAATGGAAAGACCTATGCCTACATTCGCTTAACTAACTTTATGTATGAAAAAATCTGCGAAGAGTTTGCGGTAGTGGTTCAAGGTTGGGAAAAACAAAATGTAGATGGTTATTTGTTAGACCTAAGAAATAATCCAGGCGGCGCTGTTACTATTGCAGCTTGTATCGGCGGTATGTTTTTGGGAAACAAAAAGATTGTCGCCTATTTTGAAAAACGAGCCCAGTTGGGATCTACCTATGAAAAACTTGAGACGGATTCTACTGTAACGACAACAAAGCCTATGAGCGTGCTGATAAACGCGGGTTCGGCCAGTGCGTCTGAAATCATTGCCGGAGCGTTGAAAGACTACAATCGCGCCTATATTATTGGTCAAACTAGTTTTGGTAAGGGGTCATATCAAGGTTGTGGACAAATGCAGGGACAACCTAGCTTACTTATATGCTCAACGGGTGGATTGTTTTTCGCTCCATCTGGCAATAGCAATCAAACACTTGGAATTGTGCCACATGTTTCCGTGTTCTTAAGAAAAGAGGCCGGCGATTCTGAAACCTACTCTTTACGAGAGCCGCAATTGTATTTGTTTCCTCTGGATCCTAAAAAAATGCCAAACGCACCAGTCAGTAATTGGAACCAATTGCAGGCCCCAACTCAATGTATGCAAAAATTAGATTTACCGACTGTCTATGCACAAGCTCCAGCAAGCGTATCCTATTACCAAGATTATCAGCTTTTAAATGGTCTTGGCGCTGTCAGTTGCACGGGCCAAAATTAATTAATGAGCAGACGTCTTTTTTTTTACGGCCTGATTGTGATCGTTATTGGGTTAACGATCTCATGGGCTAAAAACCCAGTTTTTTTTGTACGTAAAAATGCTGATCCCGCCATTTTAAAAGCAGACGAATATAATTTACGTCATCATGTGGAAATTCTGGCGGCTTCCGATCCTCCGCGAAATTACAAAAATCCGGAGGCTCTTGAAATGGCTGCCGATTACATTTCTAGCAAATGGGAAGATTTTGGATTGGTTGTAAAAAAGCAGGAATTTACTGTATTATGCCTATACGGTTGGCTAAGGTTCGACCAAGTTACACATAGTTAGCGGCTTTTCATTTGAAGCAATTCCGAGCAATGTGCT
>JAYTTH010000091.1:0-2473 GCA_043745515.1 Pseudobdellovibrionaceae bacterium
TTGTAAAAGAAGTTGTCGACGCAGTAACATCGGAAACAGGGCTGATATTTCAAGATAAGTGCTACAACCTTTCCGTTGACGTTCCCTCTAATTTGGAGATTGAAATCGACGAATGTAGTTTTAAAAGAGCACTTTCAAATTTACTATGTAACGCGATTGAGGCAACACCAGAAGGCGGAAAGGTCTGGATAGGTGTTAATGAATTATCAAGCGCAGAAAAAACCTCTGTAAGGTTTACGGTCGGAAATAGTGGTTCTTTCATTTCAAAGGAAGATCAATCAAAAGTATTTCATTTATTTTACAGTGCTGGAAAAGAAAAAGGTTCTGGCCTAGGACTGCCTATCGTGCAACAGATTTTAAGAACACATCAGGCATATATTTGGATTGAATCTTCAGAGGCGAAGGGCACTGAATTTATATTTGACATTCCAAAAAGGCAGAAGAAATTTCAGCCGCATGACCTATTGCCATTTAAAAAATTTGTAAAATTTAAGGACGCAGAAGGTCCGCTTAAAGTACTAGTCATTGATGACGAGGAATTTAATCTGTTACTAGTAACCCAGGCTTTAAAGGAGTTTGACTTGAAGTTTGACGTAGTTTCGTGCCAAAAATCAAATGAAGCAATCAACCTTGCCTGCAAGACGCAGTTTGATTTAATTATAAGTGACATACGGATGGGTAAAGGTCAGTTAGATGGTTTTGAAATAACTGAAAATCTTCGTCAAAAAGGTGTTGATAGCTTTATTTACATTCACACAAGCGGTTTGGAAAAAGACAACAAAGAATTAGCGATTAAAGCCGGTGCAAATTTATTTGGCAATAAGCCATTTCTGGATACTCAGATTAAATTAATCACCCAGACGATCGGAAGTTAGCCCTATTCGGGCCAATTCTCAAAAATTAATTTAGCCAAAGCCACCAACGTCGAGATAACGATAATTGATAATTTGAATAATCCACATTTAGTAACGTTTACAGTCACATTGATTGCGAAACAAAATTTTCTGACTTGATTATTTTTTTTCATGCGATCGAGATCTCCCTTCAGCCAAGCGTGGGGGAGGCGCAGAGAGTAGAAAAATTCAATATTTTTTGCTAATGCAATGAAATGAAAAATGGTTTTATGAACATGTGCTTAACTAGAAGGTGGTAATGGAATACTATTAGCAATTAAGGAATAAAAATAAATGGAAATAGGGCGTGTACTCAAATCGGGTGTAACTTGTTGAAAACATGATCGCTTTCTCCCACAATATTGTTTCCAAATAGTATTGCAGGGAGAAAGCAATTGAGATTGATGATAAGTGACCAGGTATGGTCTCGGCTAGAGCAAATTCTTAAAAATTTTCGTATTCATTTTTCAAAAAAAATTCGTGTGTTTCTGGAGGCTGTTTTATGGCGAGTGCGTACGGGTGTGCCTTGGCGAGATCTGCCAAAATATTTTGGCCCCTATACTTCCATTTTCAATAAATTTAATCGTTGGTCAAAGCTTGGTATTTGGAAAAAGATGCATCAACTTTTGCACTTTGATGTCGACAACGAATGGAACTTTCTAGATGCGACAATTGTACGAGTTCATCAGCATGCAAGTGGTGCCATAGGTAATGAAGATCAAGCCATAGGAAAATCTGTGGGAGGCTTTACTACCAAGGTACACGCGCTGGTTGATGCATGCGGAAATCCAATTGAATTTGTTCTTTCAGGGGGTGAAGTTCATGACTCACAAAAAGCGCCTGAACTCATCGAAATTAGCGAAGCCGAGGTGCTTGCAGCCGACAAGGCATATCATGTAAAAAAAATTAGAGATCAAGCGGAAGCCAAAAATATCCAAGTTGTTATTCCGGTTAAAAAAAATTCCGTGGATAAATCAAATCCTGGATTCGATTCACACATCTATAAACTTCGGCATTTGGTAGAAAATTTCTTTGCAAGAATTAAACATTTTCGAGCAATTGCAACACGCTATGAAAAGACAAAAAGAAACTATGAATCGGACCTGCATTTAGTGTGTGCTTATATTTGGGGCAAAATTTGAGTACACGCCCTAGTTAAATAAATATTTAGTAATCCGGTTGCTACTGCGTTTTTAGGAAATATTTTAGGATCTGTAATCTTAGGCTTCATCAGTCGAAAAACTGCAATCCAGCTTAAACATCAAGATGAATATTACAAACGGCTAAAATTCGCAATTGATGCCGGGCTACAAGACCATAAATACTATTCAGATCTCGCAATGCGGCAAGCTCATAAGACAACAGCAACGATATCGCTTTATCCGAGTATATTTAGCATTCTCTACTCACTGAAAATTCATGATCTTTTGCGAAAAAAAGTTCCCGACGCCGATTTTGTGGCCCAGCTTTCTGAAATTCAGCAAGAGATGAGAATTATGCAAAAGGCATTTGAACTCGCCAATGCGCAGCGGGGATAACTTTCGAGGTCGCGGTAGGTCTATACCTAATCCCGTAGATTG
>JAYTTH010000092.1:0-9107 GCA_043745515.1 Pseudobdellovibrionaceae bacterium
TTGCCACCCGTTAAACATAAAATCGTTATAGGCAACCGCGCCTGGAACTATCGATTGACTGTAAGTGCCGTTGCCATTGCCCATCGTGATTTTTGAGCCAGCAGTAGTAAAGGTTCCCGATGAAGTGTAAGTCCAATTTCCAGAAAGTTGAATGGAGCCACTAAGAGTAAATGGAAAAGTTCCAGTCTTTATTTCAATATTTGGAACATTTGCCAAACTAGCCGACGTCAATGATTGTCCGCCAGAATTTCCAGCGAATTGAAGTAGACCATTGCCACCAAGGCCAGTGCCGGTCACCGATACATTTCCATAAGCTTTTATTGTCCCCGAAGAAATGCTTCCTGAGCCACTGTAGCTGTCATACAAGAAAAGCGTGCCATTGATATTTAAAGTTCCGCCACCAAGGTTGTAAGAACTTATATAGCCAGAAAACGAAACGTTATAATAGGAACCTGTTCCAGGTATAAAACTATGTGCGATAGTCGAGCTGCCATTGCCAAAAGTAAGTGTCCCAGAAGTGGCCACCAAAGTAGCAGTGCCCGTGAAACTCCAATTGCTAAGCGTTGTAACAGTAGCGTTTGGCATCGTAAATGATCCCGCAGAAACACCAAGAGGTCCACTCAAGGAAATCGAAGCGCTCCCGCCTACAAAAGTGCCAGAGGCCTGAGCATACCCACCAGCGCCAATACCGAGAGTGTTTCCGGCCCCAGAAATTTGGGTTAATGTGCCAGAGTACCCAGTGTTGAGTGAAATTTTATAAGCTTGAACAGCAGTGTTAATGCTAGCTGCACAACTATGCCCAGTCGCCAAACAGGTTCCATCAAAAATCGCAAGGTGGCTAGCGGTTGCGCTATTATTAGGATAGCCGGAAGATCCATTGCAAGCGTTGTTAGTAATTGTTCCACACCAGTTACCATTTACATTCCAATTGGCAGAAACTTTTCCCGTCCAGGTGTATGTATCCAAAACGTGAATTGTGACAGTGGCCGTAGCGACGCCGCCATGACTGTCAGTGAGTGTGTAGGTGAATGTTTCAACTCCGGTAAATGTTGGACTTGATACGGTATAGTTAATAGAGTTGCCAGAAATCGCAACTGTTCCGCCGGAGGTTCCTTGGGTCACACTTGTGATTGAAAAAGTGTCGCCAGCATCGGGGTCAGAGTCTGCAACTGTCCCGCGAGAAGCACTGTCTGAAGCCGTGACAACTTGCAAATTAATCAGTGCCGAGTTTTTCATTATTTTAACCGGACCATCATTAGTAGCCACGGGCGAGCGATTCACATAGAATGAATACATTGAATTACTTGCCGGATTAGTTAGTCCAGTGGCTTTGGCAACTACGGCAGTCTTATATGTCGTTGCTAAAGTTAACGGACAGGTTGAAAAGTTATAACTTGTACCGACCGTGTTTTGTGTGGCACACACAACTGTCGTTCCATCGCTAGCGTAGATGGTAACATCATAGCTGGTGGCCCCAGTAGAGGCTCCCCAGTTTATTTGTGGCAACAAGCCGTTACTTAGATAAGCATCGGCCAAGGCGTCGCCGGCTCCAGTGATTCCTGAAATATTAAAAAGTCCTAAATCATTGTCATTGATCGTCAGAGTGTGAGTTGAATTTGCCCCAAGCGCTGCATTTGTAGGTGCGCCCAATGTAAATATGGCTGTTTCACTAGACTCACTCAGAGAGTCATCGTTAATAGTAACGGATATATTCGCTGACGTTTGACCTGCGGGGATGGTCAGCGGACTTGTTGTGTTCACCGTATAGTCATTGCCACCACCAAGTGTTGCGGTCCCGGAAAGCGTCCAGGGTACAATGACAGCCGCCCCCGAGGCCTGATCTAGGCTAAGAAGTATATTTACGGTTCCCGCGCTTTCTGGTTGTATACTTGAAACTAAAGCGAATTGGACATGGGGAGTTGCATCGTCATTTAAAATGGTCACTTTAGCTTGGCTATTAGCCAGAGAGCAGTGAACCGGAGTCGACAAATTCACAAAAAAATCTTTGTTAGAATTAAAGACAGCATTATCGATTATCGAGACTGAAATTTGTTTAGATAAACTCCCAGCGGCTATGGTTACCAATTGTCCTGAAGCGGCTCCATAATCAATCCCTGCTACTGCTGTGTTATTTGATGTAGACCAAAATATTTGCGAGTCTAGTGAGCTCACGATATTTTGAGTCAAAGTTAAAATCGCAGTTCCGGCAGATTCGTTTACGTTAATATCAGAAATCGCCACAGTTGGCGCCACCTCATTGTCTGCTAACTGAATCGTCATTTTATTTGGTTCTAAGGTTAAGGCTGAGCTTGATGATGAGATTTCTAAACTATAAACCACGTCGCCCTGATAAATAGAATCGTCGATAGTCTGAAGTGTAAAAGAGGCAGACAGTGAGCCCTTTGGAATTGTAAGTGATTTTGGAAGGGCCTGAAAACGTCCGTCGGGTCCGCTAAGCACCAGTTCGATTTTAATATCTTCGTTATGAACTTCGCTAGCCAGAATATTAAAAATACCAAACGATCCTTCTGATAAACTGACTGAAGTGGTTTGAAAATATACTTTCGATTGAGAAACGCCGTCTACAGCTGGGAGTTTGGAAATATCTGCTGACATTACACAACCAGAAACCAGAAAAAGCCCTGAAAATAAACCCAACAGCCTACGTACAATCATACCTATTTATCGGACTCAACAAGACTAATCTAAAGTCTTACTTCAAGATGAGATTGTTTAAGATGAATTTGACTGTCTAAAAATGAGAATTATTTAAAGACAAAAAGGCATGTTCCAAAATCGAACGTGCCTAAAAAAGAACCCGTTTATGCTATTTTAAGCGTTAATTTGAATTATCTCAGTTAAAAATCGTTTCGATTTCCATTCAGTGAGTTGACTACGTAAATCTTTTGCCAATCGTGCTACCAAATCTTGAGGAGTCATGTCGTTTTGTGCGGCCATAAATTCGCCAGCCAAAGAACTGACTTCAATTCGGCCTTCAAAACCTGTCGGAACTTTTGTTAAATCTACCTGAAGGAATGCATCGTATGGTACTTCATCCAATAATTTTTTGAAAACGATAAGGATATTTTCCTTACTTTCTGCTGACGCCTCAAATCCGTGGCAAGCGATTTTAACATTTTCTAAATTTCCCATAAATTACCTCCGCTACTTTACAACATTCGTCGTTTAAGACTGATTGTCAAGTCGAGCAAATGCTCTTTATCATTGAGATCATTCACAAATGTCCTTAGCAAAATAAATTCTATTTCTGATATTAATTTTACTGAAGCTTCACAAAATCCATGGCAAATTTAAAAGTGGCAGAAAGGCGCTTGAAATGTGCTTTTTTCAAATTGAATCGCTTTTTCAGAAATCAAATTTTTAATGTTGGGAAGATGCAATTCTGAAAATGGCGCCCCTGAATCAACTGGCGCATCATGTTGTTCTTGGCAGGCAATGTAGTCTATGAGTGAACTGGTGATTCCTTCAAAAGACAAATTTATCTTTCCATCAGGTAGCGAAAAAAGTTGTTTGGAAAATAAAAAATCTAAAATCAAAATGGCCTCATGAATAGAAATAAACGTGCCAGCGTAGGTATGTTTTTTTTGACCAATAGAAATTAGAATCAATTCAAAAAAATAAAAGACAAATAAATTTTCACATCGAGGGTGATTTAAAATTAACCGGGTCAAAGCTGACTTACAATCGAGTCGATTTAAAACAGAAATTCCGCTCGTTACTGGCTGTAGCAATTCGATATTTTGGCAAAGGGAGACGTATAGCCCAAGCGACGAATCCACAGAATATAGAATTTTTTTGAAAATAAATTGATGAGTTTCTTGACCTATAAAATCTCGCAGAACGGAAAGAATAAGTTCGCTCCATTTATAGGATTCAAAATTCAAGAAAATTTTAGAATTTGAACTTAGCGTTTCGCCAATTGACATTTTTCTATTTTGGGACACGAGGGTATACATTCGTGCGACTCGAGGACCGAGGCCTACTTGAGAACCAAATATCACTTTAGAATCTGCCAAATAAGCAGAAACCAATGATTCCGTTTTAAAGTCTCGAATAGCGAGTAGATTAAAATCTTTGACCTTCAGACTAACTAACGATTCTTTGCTGTGTATTGACGAATTTGGATAGTCCCAGATTTTGAGCGCACTTTGTGTATTTCTCATATTTCCCCCTGTTGCTGGGTTAAAGCAAAACGATGGCCAAAGCATTAGGCCTTCAAGTGAATTTAAATCGACATGGAGCAAGCGCCTATCTTAGATTTAGGAAAAATCTTAAACTATAGACCCCAAACTAGTTACCTAATTAAAGAAGTTATATTATAGGATATCCTAGTTATTACTCTAACTCTGAGAGGTAAATTCCATGTTTAATTTTATTTTCGTAAGTTTGATTTTGATTTTTAATGGTGTGCAAGCCGAACCATTGGGGCATCCCATTAAACTAGACAAAATTGAAAATAGTAAAAACTTGGAAATGATTGTTAACGAGTATACTGAAAAGGTAAAAAGATTAGACGCCTTTTCGGCCGCATATTTCAATATAGAAGAAAATTTATCTAAATTTGGCGACTATTTGTCGCCGGAATTAAAAACCACCACTAAGGCCTTAGTGACGGCAACCTTAAAAAGTTTAAAAGCAATCGATAGTTCAAGCCTGGATGAAGCACACAGGGTAACTTACGATCTTTTTAGAGAAGATTTAGAAAGCTCATTGAGAGGTTTTGAATTTCCCGGTGAAAATATTTCTATCGACCATAAGTGGACACGACTTACTAATTATTTAGATGATTCAAGTCCCGGCCTTTCTTCATTTCCCTTCAATACAGTTAAGAACTACGAAGATTTTGTAGCCAGATCAAATGGGTTTGGACTGTATGTGGACCGTCAAATTAGAGTGCTCAAAGAAGGCATGCAGAAAAAAATAGTGCTCAATTGTGCTGTAGCCGAAAAGGTGCCTGGCACCTATGTAGAAGGTCTGACTAAGGAAGTAGAAAAAAATCCATTTTATAGGCCTTTGGCAATGATGCCTAAAGAATTCTCTCAAAAAGACAAAGATAAAATTACGGCTGATTTTAAAAACATGATCGCAATCAATATCATTCCGGGCTTTGAAAAATTTGATCAGTTTTTTAAAAAGGAATATTTGCCAAAATGCCGCAAGGAATTTGGATACGGGTCATTTCCAAACGGAAAAAAGTGGTATGCCTATAATGTGATGGTGAACACCAACACAAATAAAACTCCCGATGAAATTCATAAAATTGGCCTCAGCGAAGTGGCCCGAATTAAATTGGAAATGATTAAGATAAAGGATAGATCGGAATTTAAAGGAAGCTTTAAAGAATTTTTAAAATTTAAAGTAGATGATCCGGCTTCCTATTTTAAATCATCAAAAGAGGCTATTGATGCTTATCAAAGTGTCCGAAAAAATATTGAAGCTGAATTGCCAAAATATTTTAATCTTCGTCCAAAAGCAGATTATAAAGTCGTTGAAGCTGAAAATCCAGAAGCTCCGTCCGGAATGTACAATCAACCTACCGAAATGAAGCCTTACGGTCGATTTGTAATTAACACGATTAATTTGAAATCGACCTCAATCCCTGGTGTAACGACGTTGTCATTGCACGAAGCAGTTCCCGGCCATCATTTTCAATTGGCGTTGGCCTATGAATTAAAAGACAAAATTACTGAATATCAGCGCAAAGTATTTAATTCTAATGCCTTTGTAGAAGGCTGGGCTTTGTATTCAGAATATTTGGGCCGTGAAATGGGTATGTATAAAGACGATGTACAATATTTTGGACATTTGTCAGACGAGATGCTGCGCGCTTGCCGTTTAGTCGTCGATACTGGAATCCATTCTAAAAATTGGAGCAAACAAAAAGCAGTTGATTTCATGGCTGCTAATTTAGCTGCCGATATAAAAGAAATTGAATCTGAAGTTGAGCGTTATTCAGTTTGGCCGGGGCAGGCTTTAGGATATAAGCTGGGTCAACTAAAAATCATAGAATTACGAAAAAAAGCTGAAAAAGAACTTAAAACTCAGTTTGATATAAAAAAGTTTCACGATGTGGTTTTAGGGCAGGGGACGCTGTCTCTTTTTGTGCTCGAAAAGCGCGTAAACCAATGGATAGTAGATCAGAAAAAAGGCAAATCGTCCGCAGTAAACTAATTAGTTTATTGTCTTACCGGCGGTTTTTGAGTATTTAGATTAGAATAAATACTTAAATTATCGGCTTGGGAGTTTTAATGATAACTGAGAACGCCATTACAATTTTAAATGAAGAGCTTTTAGCATGGGTTAATGAAGCTAAATCTTTGTGCACACCTAAGAATATTCACTGGTGTGATGGATCAGAGTCGGAAAATGAAATGATGATTTCGCGTCTTTTGGCTTCTGGAACTCTAGTAAAATTGAATGAATCTAAACGTCCTAATAGCTATTTGGCTTTGTCTGATCCATCCGATGTGGCTCGCGTAGAAGATAGAACGTTCATTTGCTCGGAGCTGGCGTCTGATGCTGGACCGACAAATAATTGGGTAAATCCAAGTGATATGAAAGATCAGCTCACTAGCTTGTTTGCTGGCTGCATGACTGGTCGAACAATGTACATCATTCCATTTTGTATGGGACCAATCAATTCGCCGATGTCTCAGATTGGTTTTGAAATTACCGATTCTCCTTATGTAGTGATCAATATGCGGGTAATGACCAGAATTGGAAAAAATGTTATAACGGCTTTGGGAAACGGATCGTTTGTTCGATGCCTACATTCAGTAGGCGCGCCTCTAACAGAAGGCCAAGCAGACGTGACTTGGCCATCTAACAAAGACAACAAATATATTGTTCATTTTCCTGAAGAAAATTCTGTATGGTCGTTTGGCAGCGGGTATGGCGGTAATGCTTTACTTGGTAAAAAATGTTTCTCGCTTAGACTTGCATCGAACATGGGTCGTAAAGACGGATGGCTTGCGGAACATATGCTCATATTAGGTGTTGAATCGCCGCAAAAAGAAAAAAAATACGTGGCAGCTGCGTTTCCAAGCGCTTGTGGAAAAACCAATTTTGCAATGATGATTCCGCCTCCAGAATTTAAAGACTGGAAAATCACTACCGTGGGCGATGACATCGCTTGGATAAAAGCTGATCGAAATGGAATATTACGCGCAATTAATCCTGAAGCTGGTTTTTTTGGAGTGGCGCCCGGGACAAGTTTAAGAACCAATCCCAACGCTGTTCAAACAATTGCGAAAAATACTATTTTTACAAATGTCGCATTGACCGAAGACGGAGACGTATGGTGGGAAGGTCTAACCGACCAGCCACCAGCACGATTGACTGACTGGCAAGGCCAAACGTGGACGCCGCAGTCTGGTCGCCCAGCTGCTCATCCTAATGCAAGATTCACTTCACCAGCATCACAATGTCCATCGATCGATGAAAACTGGGAGGCCCCAGAAGGCGTTGAAATCAGCGCGTTTATTTTTGGAGGACGACGAGCAGACACCATCCCTTTGATTACAGAAACCAAAGATTGGAAGCACGGAGTTTATTTTGCTTCAACAATTGGTTCAGAAACAACAGCTGCGGCGACTGGGAAAGTTGGTGTCGTACGTCGTGATCCAATGGCTATGTTGCCATTTTGTGGATACCACATGGGCGACTATTTTAATCATTGGTTGAAAATGATTAATAGAACGGCTGAATTGCCGCCGATTTTTGTAGTGAATTGGTTTAAAAAAGATTCAAATGGCAAGTTCATGTGGCCAGGGTATTCACAGAATATGCGTGTTTTGAAATGGATTTTTCAAAGAACAAATAAGGCGGTTGGATCGCAAGAATCATTTTTAGGCTATCAGCCTCGTCACGAAGACATGGACTGGAGTGGACTTGATATGCCACAAAAGACTTTTAACGAATTGTCAAAGTTGCAGCCTAAAGAATGGGAATCTGAGCTTTTATCACATAAGGAATTTTTCCAAAAATTGGGACATTTTCCTTTAGTATTTATTGGCATTCAAGAAACAGCCTTGTCCAAAGTTAAACAGGATCATTTGTCATTGATGCCGTAATATTTTGGTCAATTGTTATTTAGAAGAGGCTGCCGAAAGCAGCCTTTTTGTTTTTAAATAGTCTAAAAGTGGGGCAACTAAAAGAACCCAAAATCCATAGTTGGAATATTTATGAAAATCCGGACCAGAAAAACCCCAAATTTGAATTTCAGAAAAATCAATACCGTAATAAAGCAATCGCACCATAAGCATTGGCCCAGAAAAGACCACTAGAAAAAATACGGCCGCCCAGAATGAAAAACTTCGCAAAAAATTATATTTATATTCCCCCCAGAAAATTAAAAAACTGCAGCTAATAAACAATGTAGCAGCAAATAATGAAGCTAGTTTTTTTGGTTCAATACTTTTGAAAAGCAGTATTACGGCGGGGATAGTTAGAATAAAATAAACTAAATAAATTAAATATCGGTTATGTGTTTTCATTGTGATCATAGTAATGTGAATTCTTTAGTACGGTCAAAAACAAAAAAAAAGGGAATTCAGCTGAATTCCCTTTTTAGAAGGATTATAAAAAACAACTATTTTTTAGCTGTTAAATTTAAATTCAGCTCAAATGTATTATTGATAATTTTATCAGCGGTTAATTCTTTGAAGATATTTCCAGCGCCGTAAGTTAGACCCCATTTTGTACGATCAATTTCAACTTTAGCAGTTCCCATAACTTTGCCATCTTTGGTTTCGATTTTAGCAGGGAATTCAAGTGCTTCAGTTTTACCGATCATAGTTAAGTTACCTTTAACCATCGTTTTGCCATCTTTTTCTTCAACAGATGTAATTTTAAATTCGGATGTTGGATTTTTTTCAACTTTAAAAAAATCGTCAGACTTTAAATGGGTCACCAATTTAGTTTGGTAGTCTGGCTTTGCTTTTAAATCTTCATCAGTCAATGTAGTCATATCAATAGTGAATGATCCACCAACTAATTTGCCGGCCTTCATTTCTACTTTTCCGTCTTTTACTTTGATTTGTCCAGTGTGTTTGTCACCCATTTTTTTAGAGGCAACCCAGTTGACC
>JAYTTH010000093.1:0-2464 GCA_043745515.1 Pseudobdellovibrionaceae bacterium
CACCTTGAACCATAATTTTAATATCACATTGGGACGCGCGTCCCACGGTATTTTTTCCGTTTTTAAGGCTAAATATTTGTCCACCCTGAGGACCATTCAAAATTCTAAGAGACCACGTCAAGCTGATCTCCTTTTTTAATATTGTATTTACTGATAAAGCCAGACTTAAGTTCGATTACAGATTTCGAGCGCCAACGCGGTAAAATAAATTTCCAAGGTCCCACGTTTTCCACCAAATCATCCACTACTAGATCTTTGTTTATAAAAACGCAATCTATGGCAAACTTCATAAAAAATGTATGAATACTGTTGCATCGATGAATCCAAAGTCCTTCACTTTCTAACAAATTTGATTTTTTAAGCAAGCCAACGCCGCGGTCAATAAATCCCGTCGCCACTTCAAGATGGCTTACTAGCATTGTATTTTGTGTTCTATTCCACAATTGCTTCATTTTCCCTCGTACATAAATCCTAGGGCAACCGGCCCTAGAACCATTATAAATACAGCTGGAACAATACACACCATGATTGGTATCATGATCGTTTGTGTTGCTTTTTCCCCGGCTTTTTCGGCTCTTAAAAATCGTTCTAATCGTATCGTTTCTGACTGATCCTTTAACACCTTTGAAATAGGGGCACCCGAAGCTTGTGCATCCAAAATTACCGCAACAAAGGAAGTGATTTCGCTCATCTCAAGTCGTTGCGACATTTTTCGCAGGGCCTCTTCACGAGACGACCCCATTTGTGTTTCATGGATCACAATCGCCAGTTCGTCTGACAACACACTGCCGTTGCCTTTTGACTTGTCGATTAGTTTTTGGATCGCAGAAAAAAACTCAAGTCCTGCCTCGACAGATAAGGCCAATAAATCTATAAAAAAAGGCAAATCACCGCGGACGCTGGATTCGCGTTTTACTTTTTCACCTAACGAGTGCATTATGGGCAAATAGAACCCAAATGGAATCAGTGCAACTATAAACAAAAGCGGGAAATCCATCTGCATCGCAAAATTCATTAAGGCAATAAACAACGGGAACATAAATCCCCAAAGAATCTGAAGCCCGATAAATTCGTCTTCGTTCAGTTCCGCACTTAGTCCACCCACCATAATGTATTTTGAAACTTTCTTCCTATAGCTTTCACTTTTAATTTTAAGAGCGTGTTGAAGGGTGAATTGGTGAACTAGTGGGCGAGACATGTTGATAATTGGATTTTTCGACAATACAGGCTCATCATTATTTGCCCAGCTCAGTTGAGCCTTATCAGAATTACTTTGTATGAACGCAGAAATAAAAAAGTAGACGGCAATGCCTCCGGCAAAAACGCTTGAAAAAAGCATTATGTTTTCACTTCCCATTTTAACCCTTTCGTGATTCATTGAAATTCGATGAGCCAACTTGTGTTAGCATCCCAGTCTCCCCGCCGAACTCAATTACTTGAAAAAGCAGGCTTTTCATTCACTTCCCTACCTATTTCTACATCGGAATTAATTGATAGAAAATTAAACCCAGATGCGCAGATTTTAAGTATAACACGACAAAAGTTAGAGGCGGCCGAAAAGGCGAATTTACACCTGTCAAAAGACGATGCCACTGTCATCGTAGCTGATACTGAGGTCCAGTATGGGGGCGAGTTATTGGGTAAACCCCAAAATAAAGACCACTCTTATGAAATTATTAGACGATTGTCTGGAAATTTTCATTTTGTAAAAACAGCAGTCATAGTAAAAAATTTGAAAACAAAAATCGAAGTGTCTCACATTGAAACATCGCTAGTTCAATTCAGGACTTTAGACGAAGAGGAAATCCTTGCCTATGTTTCGTTAGGTGAAGGCGCAGACAAGGCCGGCTCTTACGCAATTCAAGGCTTAGGTCAAGCTTTAGTAGAGTTTTATCGGGGTTCGCATTCAAATATTGTTGGTTTACCAATTGAATTTCTTTCGCCACTTTTAAAAAATTATTTCAAATTTTTAGTGAAAGTTTAGTGAAATGTCACAGGTAAATATGCAGTTAAAAACGATTGAACAAATACAAATTGAAATTGAAATTGAAATTGAAAAACTCAGTCCCTATCCGGACCGAGTCAAGCTTTTAGCCGTTTCAAAAAAACAACCTTTAATTAAAATTCAAGAACTGATAAATCAGGAACAAATCCACTTTGGTGAAAACTATGTTCAAGAAGCTTTAGAAAAAATAGATCAGCTTCCGAAATCCGTTCAATGGCATCTTATCGGCCACTTACAGTCCAAAAAAGTGAATTCAATTGTGGGAAAATTTGCCTATATTCATTCAGTTGACTCGCTAAAAATTGCAGAATTGATTTCAGAAAAATCAAAATTCCTTGGAATTATTCAGAAAATTTTTTTGGAAGTAAATTTGGGTCTAGAAATGTCCAAAACTGGATTTTCAATTGAAAGTTTAAAGGCAAATTGGTCACTGCTTAGTAAGTTGGATGGAATTAGAAT
>JAYTTH010000094.1:0-9035 GCA_043745515.1 Pseudobdellovibrionaceae bacterium
TCGCGCTTAACTTCGTCTGATTTTGCCATGAATGTTTTTGTTTGTTTCATTATCTGCTCCGCTATAAGAACGAGGTTAGAACTCTTCGAAAAAACGAGACTAATTCTTGACCACGAGTTTGTCTTTGTAAAGTTTGCGGCACTTATTGTCAAGCTCCAAAGGATAATAAACTTTCCACAAATAAAGCCCTTGAGCCGGGGCCGGCGCAAAGGACTTAGATCGATCCTTTAACTCTATGATTTTTTGGAACTTTTCTGGATTTTCATGGGTTCTTTCTAGGAACAATTGGGTGCCCACAATATTCCTTACCATTTGCTTTAGAAAGCCGCTCCCGGTGATTCTAAATTCCAGGATCTCTGGCTTCTTATAAAACCATTCGGCCTTGTGAATCGTACGCACCGTGTGATGGACTTCGGTACCGATGGACTGAAAGCTTTTAAAGTCCTTTGTGCCGATCACCATTTGGCTCAGGCCGTTTAAATAATCGATATCCAATTTGTGTCGAACCCAGTGGGCATAGCGATTTAATAGGGCTGATTGTCGCTCATGATTGTGCACTAAATACCGGTAAGTTTTGTATTTTGAAGAAATTGTGGCATGAAAATCCATCGGGGCAATCCAAGCGTCCTTAACAGTGATATCCGCCGGGAGTTTTGATTTTACGGCCCAGGGAAAATCAATATTGAAAAAGAACGCCTCGGGTTTGTAGGTATCAAAATGACAGACTTGATTTAAGGCATGAACGCCAGCATCAGTGCGGCCACTTGCAAAAAGCTTTATTTTTTCATTTATGATTTTAGAAATCGCGTCTTCCAGCATATGGGCAACACCCTTAAGCGGACCATGTTTTTGTTTCTGCCACCCGCAATAATTGGTACCGTCATAGGAAACAGTAAATTTAATTCTAATTTTTGGTTTGTCTTCAAATGTCACGATGGGACATCGATACCATCGATTTATCTGTTGTCAATAGTTAGCTAAAGCAGTCGACCTGCTTTGATTTCAGAGATTTTGTCGCCCAGAAAATCAACGTCGCGTTTGTCATGAGTTATCAGTAGCACCGGGATGTTTTGTTCTTTGATGAAATCGCGGACCAGCTCGCGGCTTTCTTGTTTTAATTCTTCATCTAATGCGGAAAAAGGTTCATCAAGAAATAACATCCTTGGTTTTCCTACTACCGCCCGAGCCATAGCCACTCGTTGCTGTTCACCACCTGAAAGAAGAGGCGCTTTTTTGTTCATAATGCTTTCTATTCTTAATTTTTTGGAAATAGCATCTAGCTGTTGATCAAATTCTTTTGAGTCCACTTTTTTTGATTCAGCTGCAAATTGAATATTTTCATAGGCGGTCATATGGGGAAACAAATCATAGCTTTGAAAAACCACACCAATATTTTTCTGGCCCGGAGGCAAACGGCCAATTTCAACACCCTTGAAATTCCACTTGCAGTCTTTTACGTTTTCTAGCCCAAGAAGTCCTCGAAATACACTTGTTTTACCTGATCCAGAGGGCCCCCACAAAACAGTGACACCAGAATCCAACAATTCCCATTTTTGGATCTGAACTGAAAAGTCTGAATACTCAATAATTAATTTTTCTACCAATGACAATTTGGACTCCTCGAAAAAATAAATAAAATAATATACCTAAAATTAGCAACAGAAAGGAAAGCAACGATGAAATACCGATTCGATAATGGCTTAAAAAGGTTTCCGACAACAATGCTAACGTTATATTCCGGCTGGCAATCATTTTTGAAACGCCATAATCACCGGTTGCCCAAAAGGCGGCCACGCCAGAATAAAGCAGTATCCGTTTATAGGACAAAGGAACCAGAATCCTCCAAAACACCAAATTATTACTTGCGCCCAGTTGCCGAGCGCGCTCTTTATATATCGAAAGATCGCCCATGAAATTGCCAAACCCCATTTTATAAAGATAAACCGTATAACTTAAGCTCAAGCCGACCACGATTTTTACCAATACAAAAATTGTTGAATTGGGTCCAAAAGCTAAAAGTGCAAAACCAATCAAGGCGGCACTGGGCGCCGTGTAACCATTTATAAACTTATGAAACCAATTATCTTGATACAATCGAGTTAAAAAAAGCAACATCACTGTAATTGCCAAGCCAGTCCCCAAGCCGATTATAACCGTGCCTAGTAGCCCTTTAACAATTTCTTCTTCGTACAATACGAAATCAGCCATATTTCCAAGCCCTTCCCAAATTCCGGCCAAATACGAATAGAAAAAAACAATATATAAAAAGAAAAACAGGTAAAAGCTCAGCCGAGATTCTAAAAATTTGCTTTGTAAATGGGGATTGATTTCAACTGCGGTTTTTGAATTTAGAGTGAGCAAAGAAAATAGAAATAAAATTCCTGATTGAACAACAGAAATCACAATCGAAGTATTCCAGTCATTGTAGATTTTAATTTTTTCAAAAATTAAAATTTCAAGATTAATGCCTTTACCTCCGCCCACAACAAGTGGAATCGCAAAACTGCTGAATGTGGTTGCAAAAACCAGGAAAAACAGCTGTAAAATATCTTTTTTAATTAATGGGAATAAAACGCGGACGTAAAATCGGAGCCGCCCACTTCCTAAAATCATGGCAACATCGGACAACTTTGAAAGTTTTAACTTCATAACTTCTTTTAAAATTACTCCACAAAGACCGACATTTATAAAAGTATGGACAATGACGACACCTATGGTTCCCACTGGAAACGGATCTATCAAACTCATTAGTCCAATTAGTATAAATAAATTCGGCAAAAAATTAGGAAGAAGGAAAAAAATATTAAAATTGATCCACTTCGAAAATCGATTTTCGCAAAAGATCAAACCCAAAGCCATATAAAAACCACCAGCACAGGAAAAAAGCCCTGACCACAGTCCTTGCCAGACCGAGTTTCTCAGTGCCCAATAAAATTCACTTATATCGAGATTGGCAACCAGACGAAAATGACTAAACAAAATAATAAACGGACTCAAGAAAAAAAGCACGATCAGCCATTGGGCAGAACCCCGACCAAACGCGGCTGGCCAGTTATTTGACATTCTTTTCACCTCGACGAATCGAGGTCCAAGACTTAATAAGAAAATCAACATCGGAAATCGAAGGGATCTTGAATTGGGACAAATGATTGAACTGCGAAAGAGGTTCAAAGGGAGTTCCCGTCATAGCTTTTTTTATTACGGGGAACATGAAGTTCTTATTCATTATTATTTTTTGCCCTTCATCTGAAAGCATCATATTTATGTACTCTTCTGCTAAGATGCACTCTTTGCAATCCAGTGGAATTCCTGCAAATTCAAACTGTACTGGGTGATTTTCAGTGAACTTAAAAGCTTCGATCGAATTATTGTTTTCAACAAGCTGATGGTACAAAGGTGATGTTAAATAGGACAAAACATAGCTGACTTGTCGCTTGGAAAACAACCCATAGGCGCTGGACCAAGACGGTGAAAAACTATGGGCCTGATTCATCATCTGTGATAGGTATTTTTCACCTTCATCTTTGCCCATAGAATCATAAATCCAGCTTAAGAACTGCATACCTGGGGACGACGTGCGGGGATCCATAAGGGCAATTTTATTTTTGTACATCGGTTTGATTAAATCTTTCAATGACTTTGGCGCTGGCAACGGGTCTTCTTTGCGTCCAACAAAAGCAATTACACCCCAATCAAATGGCACGAAGTAGCTGTTTGACAAAGCTGGACGTACTATCTCGTCGATTTCTAGCTGGGAAAAATCCAATTTGCGCCAAGTGATTTCTGACAACGCCTTTTGAAGATCATACTGGTCAAGACCAATTACTAAATCAGCCCCAAGGGTTGCGCCTTCAAGTTTAATTCTTTGCAACAACACGCCAGAATCTGCAGCTTCGACATATTCTACGCGGCAATTACAAATCATTTCAAATTTCTTTTTCAAATCGTAGCCGGGCCCAAATTTAGAGGTAAACGCAGAATAGCCATATATTCTGAGTGTTTTTTGGGTATCATCAACCGCATTTTTTCTATTAAAAAAACTTAGAACCAATACAAAAAAAATAACAAAAATATAGATGATAAAATGTTGCATCTACCACCACACTCCACGACGACGTTTATAAAAATAATAGTCGACGCCTAGGCAGCGACCCGCCCCTATCCAGGCCATTACAAAATGTAAAGCTAGAAACGTTTTATTCAGATCTTCGGCGGCAGGTCCCATGATGAAAATCATATTGATAGAAAGCAACACACCTAAAACAGCTACAGGGCGAACAACATATCCAATCAAATAAGAAATAGCGATCGCAAATTCAAATCCAGTAATCAAAAATGCCAATATTTGCCACTGAGGTATAAGCTGAGTTGTAACAATGACTTTGTACCATTCTGGCGCTTGGCTCAGTGGTAAAAATTCAGAAATGATTTCTGCGATTTTAGGTTTGATCAAAAAATCGGTTGAATACTTAAGTATAGCCGACTGCAAATAGTAGTAACCTAAAAATATCCGCAAAAAAGAAATAGGAACTAAATGTCCAACGTATTTAACGCTATCCAGAAATGAAACAAGCATTATTAATCATAGAACTCATCTTGAACTCATTCAAGCATTAGATGACAAACTTTGACTCTGGAAAGATGACTGGTCGTCAAAAAACCGACGCTTAAAAAAATGCTTAGTTAAGCAAATAAATTTTGTTTCTGGTCCTTAAAGTACACTGTGGGCAGTACGCCTCTTCTTTTATTGTTTTTGAATCGTCACTAGCTATGTGATTTATTTCTAGTTCTGTTTCACAGAGAACGCATTGATTTTGCGACTTGATAAACTCTGAGTGTACAGGATGATTTATATTTTCAAAATACCTTAACTTTTTTGCTTCCACAGCTGTCCCCACTTTCAAAAATCCTTTTACGCTGTTTTCAATTTTATGATTCCTTCCTGGACTCATAAAAATAAGACAGCTCAAGTGATAAAACTAGTTAAAGCAAATTCGAAGCCAATGAATTTCTAGACTTTCTGATACCTAGAACGCCCGATCAACAAGAGTTGTTCGATAAAAACAGAGAAAGGAATTTTTTCAGCCTCAAGCTGTTGAGGATAAAAAGATGCTTTTGTTAGTCCCGGCAAGGTGTTGGTTTCCATGAATACAGGACCACGATTAGTTAACATCATATCGGTGCGAGAATAACCAGAACAACCAAATATTGCGTGAGCCTGTAAAGCCAAGTCTTGGCATTGCTTTTTTTCAACTGCATTAAGCATTGCCGGCGTGATTTCTTTTGTACCTCGACCTAAGTACTTACCTTGATAGTCAAAATTCATTCCCTGATCCAAGATCACTTCACTCGCGGCCAATGGTATAAGCGTGTTTGCTTTTTCTAAAACTCCAACCGTCATTTCGCGACCCACAATGAATTCCTCGACGATGTAGTCGTGCTCTGACGATTTTTTGATTTCTTCAATCGCCTTATCTAATTCTAATTGGGATGAAACAATAAATAATCCAAAACTAGACCCATTTGCGTTTGGTTTTAAAACTATTTTTTTCCTTTCATTAAAAAAATATTTCAGCTTTGTCATAGATTCATCAGAGTCAAAATGCACTCGCAATTCTAGTGCAAGAGCCATATTTTCCTTACGAGCGATTTCTTTGGCTTTGGATTTATCAAAGCATAGGCGACTTGTGCGCGCACTGGATCCTGTGTAAGCGATTTTGTGCAGTTCAAAAAAATCCTGAAATAGCCCATCTTCACCTGCTGTTCCGTGAAGTGCTAAAAAGCACACATGCGATTTTAAATGATCGGTCATGCCGTCAAGGTTTTTAGAAATCAATGGCGATGTGGGTTTAAACTCACTAACAAAAGGGTTTTTGTGTTCCAGCAATTCCGATTTGGAAACTCGATGCCAGGCGCCAATAGGGCTTACAAAATAAATTTCAGGGTCTTGGAAATAATTAACAACATTCTGGGCGGAGGCCACAGAAACCATTCGTTCATTCGATGTTCCACCAAAAATAAGTACTACTTTTAAAGATTTCATATCTGTCCCTTATAAAAATTAGAACCCTTCACGCCATCTCGGTTACCACACCCGGAAAATAAAACAGCTATTTTTTTATAAGTATAGCTTAGTGCTCAATTTGAAAATAATCAACGTTAGATCAGGCAAACACAGGACGTGGCTTGCCAGAGCTGCTCAATTAGTCTATGTAAACCACTCGGAATAGGTTTATAGTTTAGGAGTTACCATGAGCACATTTTATGATTTCACAGTTAAGGATCAAAAAAATTCTGACTTTTCGCTGGCCACTCTAAAAGGTAAAGTCGTTTTGGTGGTCAATGTAGCCAGCAAATGTGGCTTTACTCCCCAATACAAAGGTTTGGAAGAGCTTTACAAAAAATATTGCAGTGATGATTTTATGGTCGTTGGCTTTCCTTGCAATCAATTTGGCGCCCAAGAACCTGGTTCCAACGATGATATCCAGTCGTTTTGCAAGCTGACCTACGATGTCAGTTTCCCGATGATGGCCAAAGTTGATGTGAATGGTAACGAAGCCTCCCCTGTGTATCGTTTTTTAAAAGAAAAAGCACCGGGACTTCTGGGCACCGAGATGATCAAATGGAATTTCACCAAATTTCTGGTCGACAAGTCCGGAAACGTAGTAGCGCGGTACGCACCCAATACGGAACCAAAGGACATTGAAAAAGATATCTCCAAATTATTCGGAAAAAAATAGGATTTTTTCGAAAGCTATTTGGCTAAAAAATTCTATGACGACACCTTGGCTTGAATGCTTTCAAACGGCTGACATTCGAAATCTTTAAATAAGATTTGCTCCAAAACTTTAATTTCTTCTAAATATTTTTTAAATTCTACTCTTACAGAATCTACATGGGATTCTAAAACCAAATCCGAAGTGTGTTTTCGAAAGGAATAGAAAATCTTAGATTTATCAATTCCCAGGTGATTTGGAAATTGATTTTCTGAGTTCAAAAACGAGAGTACTTTTTCCATTTGAGCTTTAGGCAAAAGAGCCACTGGACTGGCCGCGTAAAAATAGTCTTGAGTGTAGTAGAACATTCTCACTACGTCCGATTTGTCCACGAGTTCCCAGTAGTTTTTTCCCGACCGCAAAGTCACAGGGTCAAATCCAGCAAAAGTAATTAGTGATTCAACTTGAGTCGCCATTTTTTCTATATTGGAAACTCTAAAATATTTCTCTGAATCGACTTGAAAGCCACAATGGGGACAATGCTCGGCAGGCTCTGTTAGCTGATTTTCACATGAAACGCATAAAACGCTGTATTCTATAGACGGAAGAGATTTCCATTTTTGTAGATCTTCAAAAACAAATTTTATAGGTATAGAAAAGCCAATATTTTCTGCTTCTTGAATTTTTCTAGAATTAATTCCAACTACGTGCCCAAGCTGGCTCAACAATGGACCACCGCTATTGCCTGGGTTTATGGCCGCATCAATTTGAATGTAAGCCAAATCTTGAACACGGTAATTAGCGTTGGAAACAATGCCTTGAGTATAGGTGCAGCTCATCCCCAAAGGGTAACCGAGTGCAACCACGCTTTCACGATCCTGCACAACAGCCGATTGATCATGAGTCAATCCTCCATCCCCTAACGATCGTTCGACTTTCAAAAAAGCGATGTCTTTTTTCGGGTTTACTTGAACGACTTTGGCTTTGACCCGCTGATTGTCAAAGGTTTCGACAGCCACTTCTCGAAGACCCTCGATCACGTGGTAGTTTGTAATAACCAGATCCAGATCCTTCAAAACAAATCCACTTCCAGTGGCTTCAGCCGTTAATATTTTGAAAACATTTTTTTTAAAAGATTCGAAATTTACCATCAGCGAGCCATCCTTTTAAACCATCCAATTACCGAGTGAAGCGTGTTTTCAAAGGCCAGTGAATCCTGATATATTAGGTTTTGATTCATCGAATACTGTTCAAGACCAAGAAACAATTTATCTGATGCCGTTTTCCAATCGACAACGGAGGCTCGGTTCAGAAGATTCTTTAAATAAATTTCCATTTCTTTTTCACAAAAATATCTATTTAGGTACGTATAAATAGCGGTGTTTAAATAGAGTACCGTTAACACATGATCTTGTTTGTTTCGATACTGAAATGCATGTTTCAAATAGCCGTCAAAGTGCACTTTAGTTCTCTCTGGGTAGGCCACACGTCGAGTTGCCATAAACGACTTCTCTTTAAAGAAACTGGATTTAAAAGTGTCTTTTGAAATTTCAGTGAATTTTTTAAAATTTGTAAAGACTTTGGCGTACATTGTATCAAACGGAATACCGGGATTCAAATCCGTAACGGCACCCTTAATTTCTAATTTCAAGGGGCCTCGAGGGGAAAAGGTATATTCTATTTTTTGCAAATAGTTCCAAAAAATCTCTACACATATATCACGCCAAATCTTTTTTTCGTAATATTCTAAATGTCCTTTTGCTTCTTTGGTTATTTCTTGAAATAGGTCCCAAGCTGAATTTATTTTTTTACTATCTACAGCATTTCGATTTCCCTGATAAGTTGCTGGAATGTTGAATTTTTTCCCCATATAGGATTCTAAAAAATCTCCAAAATTGCACAAATCATCCATGATATCAAAAAATTTGTAGGGATCGATAGCCTTCCACTGCTCTTCATAGCGTAAGATAATTTTTTTATTTTTAATTTTTAATTGAACCAATTTTAGATCAAAAAAACTAAATTCACTCAATTTCCTTAGTGGTGGAAGCTCCATATGGTCACCCCAGTCCAATAAAATTGTCTCAAAAAAAATCTTTTCCTGGTCCCATATTAGCTCAACCGGACGGCCGCCTTGTTTTAACGTGAGCTTCTTTGATTCGAATAGAGATTCAGAGAACTTAGATTCTGAATTGATATAGTTTAAAGACTGGTAAAAAACCGTTTTTGGCTTTTTTTCTTCATTAGCTTTTCGGACTTGTTCCCAAATTGCATTGTTAAATTCAACTTCGTATCGGTCAAAAAATGCCTGGTGATGTC